>CAIPLJ010000027.1 GCA_903865885.1 uncultured Actinomycetes bacterium
CAAGAACCAAGGTACGAAGTACGTCTTCAGTAACACGAGCACCAGCGTTGCGAAGAATCTTGGCATCTCCTGAGCGCATTCCGACAACTGAGAGCGGATTGATGCGTGAATCCATGCAGGTCACAATTGCTAGACCGCGAGCAGCGGAACCTGTGAGTTCTGAGTATTTAAATGTCTTTTGGTATTCGGCATTTGCTGCCAAGAGATCATCGAATGAATCGTGAGGAAATGAGTTATCTGCCATCGGTAACTCCTTCCATAATCTCGGAGTGATACTGGAGCCCCCCATCCGGATTGAACGGATGACCTGCTCATTACAAGTGAGCTGCTCTACCACTGAGCTAGGGAGGCGTACTGCGGGCGTAATTATGGCAGTTATCGCCAGATTGTAAAAATCGTCAATTTCACCCCAGAAATCAACACTTTGGAGGTCTATTTCCAGATTCTCTTATCCAAGTTCAAGTGAGAGGATTCACGCCATGTTGCCTAACTACTGGATGAGCCCCGAGACCAATTCAATCAATCGTCTTGGGATGCTCAACATCGAGCACTTCGAAACAATTTCACTCGACGGTACATGGCGCTTTCAACTCTTAGCATCACCTACTGATGACTCACGTAAACGTTGGACAAATATTCCAGTTCCAGGTTTGTGGACGATGCAGCCAACAAGCGATGAATTCTTTGATAAGCCGCATTACACCAATACACAAATGCCGTGGGATCACGTTGCACCTGAAGTTCCAGAACTAAATCCAACCGGTATCTACGAGCGCGACTTCCATATTCCTGCATCATGGGAAGGCAAGCGAGTTGTTCTGCACTTAGGTGGTTACGAATCAGTCGCACTCATCACCGTTAATGGAGTTGAAGTTGGGCTTACCAAAGATTCTCGCCTTGCTGCAGAATTTGATATCACCGGACAGATTAAGCGCGGCAAAAATAATCTTGAAATTAAGGTGACTAAATGGTCTGATGCAACATATATCGAAGATCAAGATCAGTGGTGGCATGGTGGAATCACTCGTTCTGTAAGGCTTTATGCAACAGAGCATGTCTACATTGAAAAGTTTGAAACAACTGCAGGACTTAAAGCAGATGGCATAACTGGTACCTTAAAGATTGATGCCATCATAGGTTCAATTGGCGGCAAAAACCTTGATGGTTACTCAATCCGAGCCTTCATTGAAGAACTACCAAAGGTGAAATCTGCTCAGATGGTTCAGGCTTATACAAAACATGTAACCCCATTGTGGACAGAGATGACTCCAGAGCTACGCGAAGCGGATCGTAAATTCTTCGCCGGCGAATACTGGCGCGGAGATATTCCAGAGTCCGCTAAAGCAAGCCGCCTCAAGCTGAAATCTCCATGGCCCGGCCGTGTTGTTCTTGAAACAACTATTCCTAAGGTTGCGCCATGGTCTGCTGAAACCCCCAATTTATACACACTTCACATCGAGCTGATCAGCCCGTCTGGCACTGTCATTGAAATCTCTCAACAGAGAATTGGATTCCGCTCTGTTGTCATCAAGGGCCGCGAGATGTTGGTCAACGGTAAAGCTGTATATATCTACGGCGTTAACCGCCACGACTTTAATCGCCTTACAGGTCGCGTCTTAACTCGAGATGATATGCGCCAAGATTTATTGGAAATGAAGCGTTGGAACTTTAACGCTGTGCGCACATCACACTATCCAAATGATCCAGCTTTCTATGATCTCTGTGACGAACTGGGTTTCTATGTCATCGATGAAGCAAATATCGAGTCCCATGCTTTCTACGATTCAATCTCTAATGATCCACGGTATGCATCTGCCTTTATCGAACGCGTTGGACGCATGATTCAACGTGATATGCACCATCCGTGCGTTATTTTCTGGTCACTCGGAAATGAATCAGGTCGCGGAAAGAATCATGAAGCAGCCGCGGCCTTTGCCCGCGCACTCGATCCATCGCGTCCAATTCACTACGAAGGTGGCATCAACGGCAACTGGACTGGCGGACATTCACTGACCGACATCATCTGTCCCATGTATCCATCGATTGCTGCAATTCTTGATCACGCAAAATCTGGAAAGCAAGATCGCCCGCTGATTATGTGCGAGTACTCGCATGCAATGGGTAACTCCAATGGAACGCTGAAAGAGTATTGGGATGCAATACATTCAACTCCTGGTCTCCAAGGTGGATTTATCTGGGAGTTCTGGGATCACGGAATCGAACAGACGATGCCTGATGGAACAAAGCGTTCTGCATACGGCGGAGATTTCGGTGAGACACCACATGATGGAAACTTTGTCTGCGATGGAATGGTCTTTCCAGATCGTTCGCCTAAACCTGCGATGCACGAATTCAAAGCAATCGCTGCCCCTGTAACAATCACTACAACTAAGGCGACATCAGGATCTTTCACTGTCACCAACCGCCAATTCTTCAAGGATGTAGCTGATTTTGAGCTCTTCTGGAGCATCAACCGCGATGGCCAAGTCATCGATAGCGGCAAGGTTGCGCTACCAAAGATTGCACCACAGAAGAGCGCGAAGATTTCTGTTAAATCAAAGTCACTCCTCAAGCCCGATGCAGCTGGTGAGCGCTTCATCAACTTCAGCATTGTGCGCAAAGCACGCACCGATTGGGCACCTGCTGGTCATGAAGTTGCATGGAACCAATTCGCGCTCCCTTCACGTAAAGCATCTATTCCAACATCAAAGACAAATCACCTCTTTGAAATCGCAGTAGATGATGCTGGCGAAATTCAGATTCCATTTGCAGTGCTTGCGCCAGAACTTTCACTGTGGCGTGCACCAACTGATAACGATCGCATTGGTCGCATCTCAACCAAATGGGAGCAATACGGTGTTCGCGAACTCGAGCGCACAGATTGCACCATCACTGAAACCTCAAAGTCATACAAAGTTGTCAGCGAGTGGCAGACAAGTACAGGATTTAAGGTCAAGCAAGTTCAACTTCTTACACCGGTTGCTGGTGGTTACTCAGTCAAAGAGACAATCACTGTCCCTAAGCAATTTGAAGATATGGCTCGTATCGGTATCAACTTTGAAGTAGATGGCGCTTTAAGCAATTACACCTACTTCGGTATTGGATCTCATGAATCGTATCCAGATCGCAAGATCGGCCGCGTTCATAAGTGGGTCTCTACAGTTGCAGATCAATACACGCCATATGTTCGCCCACAAGAAAATGGTGGGCATGCAGGAGTTCGTTGGTTTACTTTGACTGACAATGCAGGTCATGGCATCCGTATCGATATGGATAAGCCACGTCAGGTATCTGCAACTCCATTTAGAGCAGAACAACTTGCCGATGCCACGCACGATGTTGAGCTAGTACCTACAGGAAACACCATTGTTCATATCGATGTTGCACATCGTGGTGTGGGAACAGCATCCTGTGGACCCGATACTTTGCCTCAATACTTAGTGCGCGGCGGTACTTATAGCTTCACTTGGGTTGTGCGGGCCATTTAATTGGCGTTGGGTATTTAGCACTACGCCCATCTCCTGATGATTTACCTTGCAGACGTCGCATAATCCATGGCAAGGCAAAGATAAAGAACCATGCAACGGTGACGCCCTTTTCAACAATCCACAGAGTCTTCTTTGCTGGTGGCAACGGTGTGCGCCATCCAGGGTCAAAGGGAAGGTTAAGTTTTTCAAGAACGGCTTGAGCACATCTGTTATGTCCATCGGCATTTAAATGCAAGCGATCAAATGCTAAGAATCTGCGATCGCTAAAGAAACTCTCTTGATTGGCATCGACAACGATTGCACCAACTTCAGCACCAACTTCGCGCACGCCACGATTAAATTCAGAGAATCGTTTCTCCCAAAGCTGCGCACCTTTACCTTTATTTCCTGTTCTCTCTAACACAGTAAAGAGCATCACGGTGGCGCCAGATTTGGCAATCATTCGCACTGTCTCTTGATAGAGAGGAATTGCAATCGATGACTGATATCCAGGGCGAAGCG
>CAIPLJ010000028.1 GCA_903865885.1 uncultured Actinomycetes bacterium
ACTCGGGCTTATGCTTGGGCCAATTCTCGGAGAAAACTTAAAGTGGCGTAACCATCCTGAACGCAAGCGTGCGTATATGAGAGCGAGCTGGCTCTGGGTTGTTATGTTCTTTACCCGTATCGCTGTGCAATATCCGATTTATCGCAGTGGAAATCTCAATCTGCTCGGAACAGTCAATTTAGCTATGGGTTATCCACTCTTTATAGCAACTGCATATGGTTCATGGCTCGTGCTCAAAAACGCACCGAAGCTACCTACTGAGCAATAAAGCAACCCTTAATAAGATCTTCGGCAGTAGTCGAGGCAACAAAGAGAAGTTCATCGCCTGCAATAAATACATCACTTGATGATGGCGCAATCACTCGACCATCACGCACAATTGCAGCAAGAGATGCGTCCTCGGGAAGTTCTACCTCACCGACAGTCTTGCCAATACATGTTGAAGAATCGGGAAGAGTGAGTTCGACAAGATTTGCTTGACCTTTACGGAATGAGAAGAGTCTTACAACGTCACCGACGCTTACTGCTTCTTCAACGAGGGCGGCAATAATTCGTGGTGTTGATACAGCGACATCAACGCCCCATGATTGGTCAAAGAGCCATTCATTCTTTGGATGATTAATGCGCGCGACCACGCGAGGTACTCCGTACTCTGTCTTTGCAAGGAGAGCTGTTACAAGGTTGACCTTGTCGTCTCCAGTAGCTGCTACGAGTACCTGACATTTATTGAGTTGAGCATTATCGAGTGCTGCGATTTCACATGCATCGGCCATCAACCATTCGGCATCTGGAACTGAATCAATCTTGAGAGCCTTAGGATCGCGGTCAATGAGCAGAACCTGATGGCCATTATCGAGAAGTTCGCGCGCGATTGCACGTCCAACATTTCCTGCTCCTGCAATTGCAATTCTCATTACCTATTCACCGGCCCCTGCGCTAGAACTGCTTCAGCGGTCACGAGCATCTCGTCACGAATGGTCATATGTACAAGATCACCATCTTGAAGAACTGTATGAGCTTCAGGAATCAACGCTTCGCCTAATCGAGTAAGGAATGCAACGCGAGATTGGCTCGCTCCTTCGAGTTCAGAGATAGGGCGGCCGTACCAGTCCAGATGTGGATGTACCTCAACAAGCTGCACAGTTCCAGTTGCATCGCGCCATTCAGAGCGTGCTCCACCCGGTGCAATACGGCGCAAGATCTGATCTGTAGCCCAAATGACGGTTGCCACAGTTGGAATACCAAGGCGCTGATAAATTTCAGCGCGACCTGGATCATAAATTCGAGCGACAACATTTGTTACGCCAAAACTTTCACGCGCCACTCGAGCGGCAAGAATATTTGAATTATCACCATTACTGACAGCGGCGAATGCTTCGGCACCTTCGATACCTGCTTCGAGGAGAGTGTCGCGATCGAAACCAACACCTGTAACTGTGCGACCTTTAAAATCGGCGCCAAGGCGTCTAAAAGCTTCCTTTGATTGGTCGATTACTGCAACTGAATGGCCAGCTGCCTCAAGTTCAATAGCAAGTGAAGAACCGACTCGACCGCAACCCATGATCACTACATGCACAGCCCTAACTTACTACTCTCTGACGAAAATATCTTGCATAGCCAGTTCTCTACTAGGCTAGCCGTTATGTCATCTACAAAGCGAACATCCCTCACAGTCGGGCAAAAAATAAGGGTGACAATTGAAAAAGTAGCCCACGGCGGCCATTTCATCGCTCGATACGAAGGCGCCGTCATCTTTGTTCGCCATGGCATACCAGGCGAAGAGTGCGATATCGAGATTACGAGCACGGGCTCCTCCTTTAACCGCGCAGATGTCATCGAAGTGATTTCACCATCATCTGACAGAGTGAGCGCGCCATGCAGATTTGCACATCGCAGCGGCTGTGGCGGTTGCGATTTTCAACATATTTCTCTTTCTCGCCAACGCAATCTCAAGAGCGATGTTATTACCGAACAATTCGCTCGCATCGCAAAGATGGATGTAGAAGTAGATGTCGAAGAAGTCAACGGACCGCTCGGCTGGCGCACTCGATGTGCTGCGGTAACAACGAAGGCTGGCGCGCTCGGTTTCTATCAGGCACGTAGCCATAAAATTATTCCCGTCGATGATTGCAGAATCCTCGTGCCCGAGATGAAGTTCTCTGAACTTGCCCAGCGCGGAGCTAAAGGTGATCAGCGTATTGAAATCACCATTTCGAATACAGGAGAACGCACGATTGCCACCGCACTTTCAGGTGACGAATCACCGCTTCGCATCAGCGATGGCCCAGATACAGCGCACTACACGGTGGGTGAGAATTCATTTGAGGTAAGTCAGAAATCGTTTTGGCAGAGCCACAAGGATGCTCCACGCGTTTTGACCGATGCTGTTTTGCAGTATGCCCAGCTGCGCGAAGGCGATCATGTGCTGGATCTATACGGGGGAGTCGGACTCTTTGCAGCAAGCTTTCTTACCGCAATTGGCGAGAGCGGATCCGTCGATATTGTCGAAGGAAGCAAGAGCGCAACTGCAGATGC
>CAIPLJ010000029.1 GCA_903865885.1 uncultured Actinomycetes bacterium
ATGACTGAAACTAAGAGCACCGTATACATAATGGCGATGCTTCCAATTTGAAAAATTGGATTTGGGATGAGCGTTAAGAAGAGAACGATAAAAATTACAGGAAGAAAATATTCACCGATTGAGCGACGAGCATCGACGTAGTTACGGACGAATTTTTTGACGGGGCCTTTGTCGCGAAGAGGTAGGGCACTTTCATCGCCACGCATAAATGCAGCACGTTGTGCAACACGAGCACTTTTTGCTGCATCTTTTGCGCGCTGCTTCTCAGCTTTTGTTGATGCTGGAGCGAGAGAGGAAACCTTACGAGCAGCTTCTGCCTCTTTGCGCTTTGGAGTAGGACGGCCTTTTTTATTATCAGTTGCTTCGGACATGGGTCGAACTATAGAGCGAGCATCTGCTCGAGCGCTAACTTTGAATATTTCCCCACACGCTCATCAACCTTGATTTCGTTTACGATATGGCCAGCAACGATTGATTCCATTGCCCATACCAAGTGGGGAAGATCGATGCGGTTCATGGTCGAGCAGTAGCAGACTGTCTTATCGAGGAACACAACCTCTTTATCAGGGTTGTTCTGCGCAAGGCGCGAGACAAGATTGAGCTCAGTTCCGATTGCCCACTTGGTTCCGGCAGGAGATGAAGTGACGGTCTGAATAATCTTTTCAGTACTGCCTACGACATCAGCAGCCAAGACCACTTCATGTTGGCATTCAGGATGAACAATGATGTTAACGCCAGGGATGCGTGCACGAACTTCATTGACAGTCTCGCGAGTAAAGCGACCGTGCACTGAACAATGTCCACGCCACAAGATCATCTTTGCTTTCTTGATCTGATCTTCTGTGAGTCCACCCATTGGTTTCCATGGATTCCAGAGGACGCAATCATCAACGGATAAACCGAGGGATAGAACTGCTGTGTTTCGCCCTAGATGTTGGTCTGGAAGGAAGAGAACCTTCTCTGCTTTCGCAAATGCCCATTCCAAACTCTTCTGTGCATTTGATGAAGTACAAATAGTTCCACCGTGTTCGCCGGTAAAACTCTTGATTGCAGCCGATGAATTCATATAGGTAACAGGAACGGTTCGCGATGCAACGCCGATACGTTCAAGATCTTTCCAGCATTGATTGACTTGGTTGGCTGTTGCCATATCGGCCATTGAGCAACCTGCAGCTAGGTCGGGCAGGATTACGCGCTGCTTTGATGAAGTAAGGATGTCTGCACTTTCGGCCATAAAGTGCACTCCGCAGAAGAAGATAAATTCAGCATCGCTCTGGGCTGCCGCTGATTGCGCCAATTTAAAAGAATCTCCAGTGATATCAGCGAATTGAATGACTTCATCGCGCTGATAGTGATGGCCCAAGATCAGAGCGCGAGAGCCGAGAGCAGCCCTTGCCGCGATTGCGCGTTCAACAAGATGTGGGTCACTTGCAGGTGGAAGGTCTCCAGTGCATGAGACTCCGCGCTCAGATGCCAGATCAGAGCCTTGGCCCAAAATCAGGAGTTCGCTGAGGCTGATAGTCATGTGCTCATACTAATAGCCCTCGTGTCATGCGTTTGAGTTAGCCAGAGCAACCCGACGCGGGTATTCTTACGCACATGACTACTGAAACAACTACAACTCCAGTCGAGATTACTACTGGCATTACTTTGACTGATGTCGCAGCAGCAAAGGTATCTGCCCTCCTTGCACAAGAAGGACGCGATGATCTCTACCTCCGCGTTGCTGTGCAACCAGGTGGATGTTCAGGTCTTCGCTACCAGCTCTACTTTGATGATCGTAATCAAGATGGCGATGTCACACGCGAGTTCGGTGCAGTCAAAGTTGTTGTAGACAAGATGAGCGATCCATACCTCATGGGCGCATCTATTGATTTCGTTGACACAATCGAGAAGCAGGGCTTCACAATCGATAATCCAAATGCATCAGGTTCATGTGCATGCGGCGATTCATTTAACTAATAGCCGCTAAATCATCGCAGCTGTAGTTAGATTCCAGCTATGAAAATCGGTGTAGCAGGTTCTGTCGGTCTTGATCATCTAATGACCTTTCCTGGAAAGTTCACTGACTCACTTGTAGCTGGTTCACTTGAAAAAGTTTCGCTCTCATTTCTCGTTGATGGACTAGAAGTCCGTCGTGGCGGATGTGCCGCAAATATTGCCTTTGGACTTGGTGTACTTGGTCTAAACCCAATCTTGATTGCCGCCGTGGGAAAAGACTTTGCAGATTACGATGCATGGCTTACGCGCCACGGAGTCGACACATCGCATGCACTGGTATCAACCGAGCAACACACAGCGCACTTCACTGTGACTACAGATACCGAGTTAAATCAGATCGCATCATTTTTCCCAGGAGCAATGTCTGAGGCTCGCAATATTGAACTCAAGCCAATCATGGATAAAGTCGGGAAGCTCGACATTCTCGTTGTTTCTCCCGATGACCCAGAGGCAATGCTTCGCCATACAGAAGTTGCACTCGAGATGGGTGTTGCTGTTGCAGCAGATCCATCACAGCAAATGGCTCGACTCAACGGCGACGAAATCAAGAAACTGATATCTGGTGCCACCTACCTCTTCATGAATGAATACGAACTAGCACTTGCGATTCAGAAGACAGGCTGGAGTGATCACGAAATTCTCCAACGTGTGAAATATCGCATCGTGACACTTGGATCTGAAGGCGCACGGATTGAAAGTATCGATGGAACTTTCATCAAAGTTGGATGTGCGCAAGAGAAGGCAAAGGTTGATCCCACCGGAGTAGGCGACTCATTCCGTTCAGGTTTCGTTGCAGGTCTTGCATGGGGCCTATCTCATGAGCGGTGTGCACAACTGGGTTCGATGATTGCGACCTATGTCATCGAGACAACGGGAACACAGGAGTACCGATTTACCCAAGCAGAGTTTGTCTCGCGATTTAAAGATGCATACGGAGCAGATGCTGCTTCAGAGATTGCAGCGCATCTACCTGCGTAACTCTGTAATAACTTCAGAGATAGTTTTCGCAAGGTAATCAATTTCTGCATTTGTTGTATCTGTATGCAGAGTAATTCGTAGATGTCCTTCAGTTGGGTAGCGCATAGCCGCTAATACATGGCTTGGCTGTAGATCTTCAGGCGAGCATGCCGATCCCGAGTCGATATCAACGGTGCGTTGGGCAAGCTCGCGCACGAGATATTCACCTGCTACCCCTGAAATTACGCATGAGAAGATGTGGGGGAGAGCATTGGCGGCAGGTGCAACTATTTTAAGACCAGGTATTTGCGCCAATTTCTCAACCGCATATTCTCGTAGATTCAAATCTTCGTTCTGGAAATTTTCAAGTGCAACGGAAGCCGCAATGAGAAGTGGAAGTGAATAAGTTCCAGGAGATTTGATGGGTGCAATATGGGGAAGTGGGTATGAATAGGCGGAGCTGTTATTGATCGCAAGAATTGCAAGACCAGCAGGACCGTTCCACGAATTCGCATCAAAGAGAGCTGTGTGCCAATGTGCAGGTAGAGCCAAACGTGCTCCAGAGGCTGTTGCATCGATTGCTACGAAATGTTGGGATGTATCGAGTTTGGCAAAATCCTGGACAATTCCAGTTTCAGCATTGGCAAGTTGTAATGAGAGAACAGTTCCAGGATTGAGCGAGGCAATGCCACTTATTGCACCCTCGGGGCTTACTGGAAGTTCGATGGAGGGACCGCGATGTGCGCGAGCAACTGCCCGAATTTTTCCCTTATCAACTGCTGAGTAGGCGAACGTTGTCATGTCGCCGAGAAGTCCTGCGATTCCTAAGTAATGACCGAGAGCTGGCTCACCCAAAACCTCGATGGCATCGGGACGTAGACCGAGGTGAGATGCGATATTTTCCACGGATTGATTGCGAAGAATTGCAGCCTTTGCAGAGCTCTGAGATTGCTTCTTCGGATCGGCCCAGCCTTGGTCAAAAGCGGCTAGTAGAGCCTCTCTGGCGGCAGGGTTGAGTGGACTCTCTGCAGTGAAATTTCCTGTGACACGAACCACCGGATGAACGCTACTCGCTCCGGCAGGCGCATGCACATCGCGCCACTATCCTTTACCCCATGTCATCTCATGCTCCGCGCAATTGGCGCCCAGTCCGAATTGCGGCGCTCATTGCACCCGCACTTCTACTTCTGAGCGGATGCTCATTCCAATCGAAAGATATTTCGGGGCTTGGTTTTCCTAAAGGTGTTTCGAGCGTTAACGATGTTTCACTCTCACTGTGGCAGTACTCATGGATTGCAGCCGGAGTTGTAGGTGTCATTACTTTAATTTTGATCTTGTGGCCTGCGGTATTTCATCGCGCGCATGCAAGTAAGGGTGAGTTCCCAAAACAAACTCAGTACAACATTCCTGTTGAGATTCTCTACACAATAATTCCGTTCTTAATCGTTGCTGTTCTCTTCTATTTCACTGCGGTGAAAGAGAATAAAATTACCGATAAGACAACACCTGTGAAGCATGAAATTTCTGTCGAAGGAATTCAATGGTCATGGCAGTTTGCATATCCTGAAGCTGGACCAAAAGCTGTCGTCACGGGAATTCCTGCAGAGCCTCCCACTCTCTATCTTCCACTTGGTGAGTCAGTTCGCTTTACTCTGACTTCAAACGATGTTGTACATGGCTTCTGGATTCCAGCTTTTATGATCCAGATGCAGAACCTTCCGGGGGAGACCAACCATCTTCAATTCACCGCCAATAAACTTGGTGAATACCCAGGAAGATGCAACATCCTCTGCGGACGCAATCACTCGCAAATGATTTTTAAGGTAAAGGTAGTAACTCCAGCGCAGTATCAGTCATATCTTGACACATTGAAGGCGAGTGCAGCATGACCATAATGGCAGAGCGTCCAACAGTTGCTACACCTCGACAAGGAGTTGAAAAGACTTCCCGTGGAAGCCAATTCGTTAAGACAATTACTTCAACTGATCACAAACGCATTGGATATCTCTATCTAGCGACATCTTTCACCTGGTTCCTCATTGGTGGTTTCTTAGCCCTCTTGCTCCGTATCGAACTTGCACGTCCAGGACTTCAGTTCCTCAGCGTCGAGCAGTACAACCAAATTTTCACAATGCACGGAACGATTATGTTGTTGATGTTTGCAACACCACTCTTTGTTGGCTTCGCTAACGTGATCATGCCGCTTCAAATTGGCGCCGCAGACGTTGCATTCCCACGTTTGAATATGCTTTCGTACTGGCTCTACTTCTTTGGTTCTATCGAAGCAACAATCGGATTCTTAACTCCAGGTGGAGCTGCCTCGTTCGGCTGGACTGCATATGCACCACTGGCCAACTCAACATACTCACCAGGAATTGGTGGAGACCTCTGGGTAATGGGACTTGCGATTTCTGGCCTTGGAACTATTCTCGGCGGCGTTAACTTCATTACAACAATCTTTACGATGCGCGCACCAGGTATGACGATGTTCCGCATGTCGATTTTCTCATGGAACGTGCTGCTTACTTCAATCTTGGTATTGCTTGCATTCCCACCACTTGCAGCTGCGTTACTGGGTCTTGAATCCGATCGACTCTTTGGCACCCATCTCTTCGATCCGGCAAATGGTGGAGCGATGTTGTGGCAACACTTGTTCTGGTTCTTCGGCCACCCCGAGGTCTACATCCTTGCGCTTCCATTCTTCGGAATCGCAACTGAAATCTTGCCAGTATTTAGCCGCAAGCCAATCTTTGGTTACAAAGGTTTGATTGCAGCAACAATCGCGATTTCAGCGCTCTCTGTAGCGGTATGGGCTCACCACATGTTTGCATCAGGAAAAGTACTTCTGCCCTTCTTCTCATTTATGACATTTCTTATCGGTGTACCGACAGGTGTGAAGTTCTTCAACTGGATCGGCACCATGTGGCGTGGCCACGTCACCTTTGAAACACCTATGTTGTGGGTTATGGGCTTCCTCGTCACATTCCTCTTCGGTGGATTGACAGGAATTATCCTTGCATCTCCTCCAATGGACTTTGCAGTATCTGCTTCATACTTCGTTGTTGCACACTTCCACTACGTTCTCTTCGGAACTGTGGTCTTTGCAATGTTCGCTGGTTTCTATTTCTGGTGGCCAAAGATGACTGGACGTATGCTCAACGAGCGTCTTGGAAAGATCCACTTCTGGACCCTCTTCTTCGGTTTCCACCTCACATTCCTTATCCAGCATTGGCTAGGAATTAAGGGGTTCCCACGACGTTATGCAGATTATCTTTCTACCGATGGCTTCACATGGATGAATACGGTCTCAACGATTGGTTCATTCCTCTTAGCTCTGTCGATGATTCCATTCTTCATCAACGTGTGGATCACTCGTAAATCTCCTAAGGTCGAGGTCGATGATCCGTGGGGCTATGGCGCATCTCTCGAATGGGCAACATCATGTCCACCTCCACGCCATAACTTCACATCGATGCCACGTATTCGCTCCGAACGTCCAGCATTTGATCTTCACCATCCGCACATCACGACTGAAGGCCACTAATCATGAAAGCTAATTGGAAACTCTTCTCTGGACTTTCAATCTTCTACGTCATCATGGCGATTGTGTATTACTCAGTTGGTGGCGAAGCAGTAGGAATAACTGGAATGACACTGGCTGCTTGTCTTGCAGGTATGATCGGATTTTATGTGTGGTTCACGCAAAAGCGAATCGGAACTGCAATTCCTTCCGATAACGATCTTGCTGAAATTGCAGACGATGCAGGCGAACTCGGTTTCTATAGCCCTCACTCATGGTGGCCACTTCCGGTAGCGCTCAGCGCAACAGCGATGGGGTTGGGTCTGATTATCGGATGGTGGCTCACGCTTATTGCACTAGGTTCACTTGTCATCAGCATCATCGGTATGGTGACTGAGTACGAAAAACCAATAGCATCTTCAGTTCACTAACTTCGCGATAGAAGATTGCTCAGCATGAAGAGAGCCATTGCTATTGCTCCGTGGTTCTTCATCATTATCTGGAGTTCAGGCTTTGTTGTTGCCCGATATGCATTTGCAGATGCAGACGCGCTCTTCTTTTTAGCGATTCGACTACTGCTGGCCACTGCCATTCTTTTTGCTCTGACCCTCGCACTCAAACAACCAATTCGACTGTCACGGCAGGATCTACTCTCATCACTTGCAATAGGCATTGCGCTGCATGGACTCTATTTAGCCGGTGTTTGGTATGCAATTGAATTAGGGGCGCCATCGGGGCTTTCATCTGTCATAACGAGTATGCAACCGATTGTTGTCTCACTCCTGGCCGTCAGATTGCTTGGGGAACCACTCACAAGAAGGCAGTTGAGCGGACTCATCTGCGGATTATCGGGAGTCGTACTCGTTGTTCTTCCGAAACTTTCTAAATCTGGGGGCTTCACTCCAGAGACTCTCGCATTTCTATTCTTAGCACTTGCTGGAAGCACCATTGCGACTTTGTTACAGAAGAAGATTGGCCATTCGATACCGCTCATGATCGGAACCACCTATCAATTTGCCATCGCAGGTTTCGGATTACTAGCGATATCACTCATTCGCGGTAAGACGCGATTTGAGGTTACACAAACATCAATCTGGGCGATGGCGTGGGCTGTACTAGTAACGTCGATAGCGGCGGTTCTACTCTTGTTGTGGCTTCTCAATAGAGGATCCGCTGCGAAGGTATCGAGTCTTCTCTATCTCGTTCCACCGATGGCAGTTTTTCAAGCATTCGTTCTATTCCATGAGAAAGTGACCGCTCAAGAGTTGGTGGGAATTGTATTGACGGCAGCGGGAGTTGCCCTTGTCATACGAGGTTAGGGCTCACCCTTTCTTCACTTACCTGATTAGATATGGTCATGACTCAGCCTCCAGCAAACTCAGCACGCGGCAAAGAGGTCTTTGACCTAGACCGCGCACATGTATTCCACTCTTGGTCTGCGCAATCACAGATTGCACCTCTTCCTGTCGCCGGAGGAGAAGGAAGTTACTTCTGGGATTTTGATGGAAAGAAGTATTTAGACTTTTCATGTCAGTTGGTCTTTACCAATATTGGGTTCCAACATCCCAAAGTTGTGAAGGCGATTCAGGAGCAAGCAGCTCTTATTACGGCAGTTGCGCCACAACACGCTAATGAGGCCCGAGGCGAGGCAGCGAAGCGAATCACCGCGCGTGCTGGTGCACATCACAATAAAGTTTTCTTCACCAATGGTGGAGCAGATGCTGTCGAAAATGCAATTCGTATGGTGCGACTTCATACCAATCGCCACAAAGTTCTCTCGTTCTACCGCAGTTATCACGGAAATACAGGAGCTGCGATTACGTCCACTGGCGATCCGCGTCGTTGGCCAAATGAATTCGCTTACGGTCATGTTCACTTCTTTGGACCGTATCTTTACCGCTCAGCATTCTGGGCCAAGAGCGAGGAAGAAGAATGCAAGCGCGCTCTAGAACACCTTGAGCAGGTCATCATCTTTGAAGGTCCAGCAACGATTGCTGCAATCCTTATCGAATCAGTTGTAGGAACAGCTGGAGTTCTGATTCCACCTGTCGGTTACCTTGAGGGAGTAAGAGCTCTATGCGATAAGTACGGAATCAAATGGATTGCCGATGAAGTCATGTCTGGTTTTGGACGAACAGGTAAGTGGTTTGCCTATCAACATAGCAAGGCAGAGCCAGATCTGATTGTCTTCGCGAAAGGCGTCAACAGTGGATACGTTCCACTAGGTGGCGTCATTATCAGTGACGAAATCGCCGCAACATTTAACGATCGCGTTTTCCCTGGCGGTCTTACCTATAGCGGACACCCACTTGCCACGGCCGCAGCTGTTGCAACTCTCGATGTCATGGCTGAAGAGAAGATGGTTGAGAACGCAGCCCAGATCGGCGAGAACGTTATCAAGCCTCTTATTCACGAACTCATGGCAAAACATAAGGTGATTGGTGAAGTGCGAGGCAAGGGAGTCTTCTGGGCTCTAGACCTTGTGACTGATCGCGCCACACGTGCACCACTTGCTCCTTATGGCACATCAAGTCCTGCAATGAATGAGTTAGTTGCTGCATGCAAGAAACTTGGGCTTATGCCATTTAACAATTACAACAGAATGCATATCTGTCCACCGTGCAATGTATCTGAGGCTGAAATCCGTGAAGGATTTGCGATCTTAGATCAAGCGTTTGCATCGATTGCCCACCACTACACCGGAAGCGATAAGTAATTAGACGTGACTACAACAATTAACCATTACATCAATGGCGCCCAATACTCGAAGGCATCCGATCGCTCGGGGGAAATCTTTAATCCTGCAACCGGTGAGGTAACTGCGCACGTAGCTTTTGCAACTCCTGCAGTTCTCGATGAAGCCGTCGCATCTGCTGCAAAGGCTGGCGCCGAATGGGGAAAGACATCCCTCACCAAGCGAGTTCAGGTCCTCTTTGCATTTCGCGAGATCCTCAATGCTCGTAAGGAAGAGGTTGCAGCTCTGATTACAGCCGAACACGGCAAAGTTCTCAGCGATGCACTTGGCGAAGTAACCCGCGGGTTAGAAGTTGTTGAATTTGCTTGCGGATTACCTCATCTACTCAAAGGTGGCTATTCCGAAGGTGTATCCAATGGAATCGACGTATATTCAATTCGTCAGCCACTTGGTGTTGTAGGAATCATCTCTCCCTTTAACTTTCCAGCGATGGTTCCGATGTGGTTCTTCCCTGTTGCAATCGCTGCAGGAAATGCTGTCATTATCAAACCATCAGAGAAAGACCCGTCAGCATCGATGCTCATTGCGCACATGTGGAAGCAGGCAGGATTACCAGATGGCGTATTTAACGTCGTTCACGGTGACAAAGTTGTCGTGGATGCGATGCTCGCACACCCTGGTATCGCATCTATCTCATTTGTAGGTTCGACTCCAATTGCTCGATACATCTACGAGAGCGCAACGAAGAATGGTAAGCGAGTACAAGCACTCGGTGGAGCTAAGAACCATATGCTCGTGCTACCTGATGCAGATCTAGAACTTGCAGCCGATGCCGCAGTCAATGCCGGCTTTGGTTCTGCGGGCGAGCGTTGCATGGCAATCTCAGTATTGGTTGCAGTAGAACCTGTCGCAGATGCAATCATTGCAAAAATTACCGAGCGCATGCTCAAGCTCAGCACAGGCGATGGAACCAAGGGCTCAGATATGGGACCACTTGTTACCCGCGTACATCGCGACAAAGTTGCAAGTTATGTTGAAGCTGGCATCAAAGAGGGGGCAACTGTCGTCGTTGATGGACGCAACCCACAAGTAAATGGCGCAGCCAATGGATTCTGGCTTGGGCCAACACTGTTCGACAATGTTAAACCCACGATGAGTATCTACACCGATGAGATTTTCGGACCAGTTCTGAGCGTTGTTCGTGTGAAGTCCTACGAAGAGGGCGTCAATCTTATTAATAGCCATATCTATGGAAATGGAACTGCCATCTTCACAAACGATGGGGGAGCAGCTCGACGTTTCCAGAATGAGATTCAGGTAGGAATGATTGGAATCAATGTGCCGATCCCTGTACCTGCTGCCTACTACTCATTCGGCGGTTGGAAATCATCACTCTTTGGCGACACACATGCTCACGGCAGTGAAGGATTCCACTTCTTTACTCGCGGAAAAGTTGTTACCAGTCGCTGGCTTGATCCAAGCCATGGCGGAATTAACTTAGGCTTCCCTCAGAACTAGAGAGTTGCTAGAAGTAAAGAAGAACTAGTGATGTCCCTCTAGTTCGCGACGTTCGGTCTCAGTTGCTTTAGAAACTGCAACAGCTGTTGCACGTGAGATTCGATTACGCAGTTTATTCTTCAGCGCACCAGGGCGACGTACACCTGCGCTATCTGCTAAAGGAAGCTCAAGTGGTGCAATCTGTTCGTGAGATGTCAATGTCCATGCCTTTTCGGCCGAGATAGGTTCATGAATTTCAGTGAACTCACCATTAGGCATGCGTACCAGGCGACCAGTTTCGCGACCATGTAATACAAGATCGCGATCTGCGCGCTGTAGCGAGAGACAAAGTCGCTTGGTTATTACGAATGCAATCGGAGGGAGAACTACGATGCCAATTCGCGAGAACCACATCATCTGATTGATAGTCAGATGGAAAGTTGTAGCGATGATGTCATTACCACCGTTGAGGAGAGCAACCACGGTGAAAGTCAGTGCCATTACACCAATCGCTGTGCGGTTCGGAGTATTGCGAGGACGATCAAGAAGATGATGCTCGCGCTTATCGCCCGTTGCCCAGCTCTCGATAAATGGATAGAGAGCAAGTCCTGTAAACATAATGCCAGGCAATATCAGCCCCGGAATCAGGATGTTCCAGGAGATTGTGTGGCCAAATGCGTGAGTTTCAAGAGGTGGCGACATACGGACTAGACCATCGAGCCAACCCATATACCAATCGGGTTGCGAACCGGCAGATATTTGTCCAGGTGTATACGGACCGTATAACCAAATTGGGTTGATGGATGCGACTGCGCCCAAAAATGCAGTAACACCGAAGACGATGAAGAAGAATCCACCAGCTTTAGCCATGTAGACAGGCATCAATGGATAGCCGACAACATTCTTTTCTGTGCGACCAGGACCTGGGAACTGTGTGTGCTTCTGGTACCAGACCAACATTAAGTGGACGGTGATAAGCGCCAGGAATATTCCGGGCAGAAGAAGAACGTGAACAGTGTAGATGCGCGGAATAAATGCCTCGCCCGGAAACGTCCCACCAAATGCAAAGAATGCAATGTAAGAACCCACAAGTGGCAGCGCTTGAATAATTGCTTCGGCGATACGAATACCGGTACCTGAGAGAAGATCGTCTGGAAGTGAGTAGCCAAGGAAGCCCTCAACGATTCCGAGAGTAAGAAGCCCTACACCGATAATCCAGTTAAATTCGCGTGGTTTACGGAATGCTCCAGTGAAGTAGACGCGGAGCAAGTGCACAACGATTCCCACCATAAAGATAAGCGCTGCCCAGTGGTGGATCTGACGCATCAAGAGACCGCCACGTACCTCAAAAGAAATGTGGAGAGTCGATGCGTACGCGGCAGACATCTTCAAACCTGAAAGAGGTTGGTATCCACCATCGTAGATAACTTCACGTTGCGAAGGATCGAACCAGAATGTGAGGAATGTTCCTGAAAGTAAAAGAATAATGAATGAGTACAGGCATATTTCGCCAAGTAGGAATGACCAGTGATCAGGGAAGACTTTTGTGAGGTTCTTCTTCATCCACTTTGCTGCGCCTGTGCGATCATCTACATATCCCGCAACGTTACCGGCGATTCTTTCGCGTGCTGTCATGATGAGCGCTCCCAGAAACTAGGTCCAATTGGTTCGGTAAATGGTTGTTGTGCGACGAGATATCCATCTGCATCGATGGTGATTGCCAATTGTGGCAGAGGTCGCGCAGCAGGACCGAAGATAACTTTGGCAGCACGCGTCACATCGAATGTTGATTGGTGACATGGGCATAGGAGATGCTTTGTCTGTTGTTCGTACAAGGCAACAGCGCATCCCATGTGAGAACAAATCTTGGAAAAGGCGATGATTCCTTCGTGAGTCCACGAGAGTCGTTCAGCAGTTAGGTTAAATTCTTCAGGGCGAAGACGGATCAATAGCACTGCATCTTTACCAATGTTATTCAGTGTGCGTTCTTCGCCAGGTGCTAGTTGCGGAAGTGTTTGAGCAACAGCTCCAATCTCCAAATCTTCTGGACGAATTGGACGATCGCCAGGATCTGTGACCAATCGTGTTCCAGCCTTCCAGGAAGTCTTTTGCAAATTATCTTTTGGAAGCGGGCCCAAGTCACGCAGCAACAGCAGGGGAGTAAGACCAGATAAACCGAGTGCGACACCGAGTGAACGCTTGATTAGTGGGCGACGACCAAGGCCAGCAGATGCGGCACCACTTTTTACAGTCTTTACAAATTCAGCGCGGTCTTCATCATCGGATCTAAATTCATGACGCTGCGCGATTACTTCTTCATCGGGCATCAAAGTCTTAGCCCAGTGAATAGCGCCAGCTCCGATACAGAAGAGAGCGACTGCCATTCCCATGCCAAGTCCAAGTTGTTGCGTATTGGTATTGCCAAGAACCGGAATGAAGATGAATTTATCGCTCTTAACAAATATGTAAGAGTAAATAAGTAGAAGTGTTCCTACTGCCGATAATCCAAAGAGGATTGCGACTTGACGCTCTGCGCGTTGGGCTGCAATTGGATCTGTGTCAGCTTGGCGATGTTGGTGTGCAGGTAACCCAGGGTCTCTTATTGGTTCAATCTCATTTGACATGGGTTATCTCGCCTTCATCGCTAGCCAGACTGCAACGCCAATGAGCAGTCCGATTCCAAGTGTCCATACGAGTAAGCCCTCTGTTACTGGACCAACGCGACCAAGGGCGGTGCCACCAAGTTGTGGTTCTGCCTCCGTTGATTTAATCCATTTAATGATTGAAAGTTTCTCGGCTGGAGTAATTGTCTTATCACTAAAGACGGGCATTGATTGAGGGCCAGTGATCATTGCTTCGTAGATCTGCTTTGGTTCAACGCCCATCAAAGTTGGTGCGTACTTGCCTTGAGTTAGTGCTCCACCTTGTGCTGCAAAGTTGTGGCACATCGCGCAGTTGGTTCGGAAAAGCTCGCCACCTTGAGCAACAGATCCGTCGCGTTCGTAATTGAGGACTGCATCGGTTGGAACAGCAGGGCCTGGTGCAAGGGATGCAACATATGTTGCAAGTGCATTGACTTGTTCAGGGTTATAAACAGGCTTTTTGCGCATGGCCTGCACACTCATATCAGCCATCGGCATACGTCCAGTACCTACTTGGAAATCTACATCGGCAGCTCCAACGCCAATAAGTGATGGAGCAATCTGTCCGCCTTCGGCATTGAGACCATGACATGAAGAACAACCCTTGAGGAAAAGTTGCTTACCTTCATCGATAGTGGCTGAACGAGCAGCAACGGTAGTTGTATCGCTATTGACTGCACTCGCAACTTGGAAAGTAGTTCCGATGGTGAAGAGAGCAAAGATCAAAAGTATTGGTCCTGCTGCACGATGTCTGCGTAGACGCGAGAGACGCTTCACTGTATTCCTTTCAGTTGGAGTAGTAATTATTTAATGAGATAAATGGCGGAGAAGAGAGCGATCCATACAACGTCAACGAAGTGCCAGTAGTACGAAACAACGATTGCTGTCGTGGCCTGGCCTTGTGTGAATCGACGAGCCTTCGATACACGAACCAACACAATCAGAAATGCAATGAGCCCACCTGTTACGTGTAGACCGTGGAAACCTGTCGCGATATAAAAGACAGAACCGTAAGCGGCAGATGAAAGTGTGAGTCCTTCAGTGACGAGGGATGCGTACTCATAAATTTGTCCCGCGATGAAGAAGCCACCCATAAGAAAAGTCAGCGCAAACCATTCGCGCATTCCCCATGATTTAAAGTTAAATATTGAACCTGTACGACGCGCTTGGTAACGCTCTGCAGCAAATACTCCGAACTGACAAGTCACTGAAGATAAAACCAGAACAGTTGTATTGATTGCTGCGAAATGAACGTTGAGAATTCCCGTTGATTCGAGCCAGATTTTTGGACCTTGAACTGCACGAGTAGTGAAGTACATCGCGAAGAGCGCTGCGAAGAACATAAGTTCACTCGATAGCCAAACAATGGTTCCGACAGCGACCAAATTTGGGCGGGTTATCTTGTGGTGAGCGCTCACGCTGGTGCTTGTCATGGGTGGCATTATTCCCGAAAAGGGGCCCACTGACCTATTTAGGAGGGGTTCTAGCGGTTGGATTTGCTGCTCAAATGAGGTGAAAAGGGTCACGCAGATTTGCTCGATTTACTCGTCTAGCTATGACTCGATGGGCGATTAGACTTCACGCTATGACACAGAACGAGGGGGCCCGAGAGCGCAAATACTCGATCGTCTTGTACTCAGATGATTCGTCAGTGCGAGATGCAGTTATTGGTGCACTAGGAAATCGAGTTGCCAGCGATATGGCCGAACATGTCATCCACCAATTTGCGACAGCTGCAGCCCTTCGACTCTTCGTTGATTCAAAGAAGCCTGAGAGTGAAAGCCCTATTGACCTCTTCATCCTCGATGGCGAAGCAGTTCCTGAAGGCGGTCTAGGCATGGCGCGTCAGTTGAAAGATGAAGTTTTTCATTGCCCGCCAGTGATGGTGATTACTGGTCGTAAGGAAGATGCGTGGCTTGCTGCATGGTCACGAGCTGAGGCAAATGTTCTACATCCCATCGACCCATTTACAATGGCGCACACTGTTGCAGATCTACTTCGATCCCACACTGTGGCAACTACCGCCTAACGTCGCTAGGAATTCCAATGTCACTTAAGCAAGATCAGTGGGATATCGCTATCGCAAAGATGGATTCTGGTCTTGACCTTGAAGTGTCAGAAATTCAAGAAATCATGCGTGCAATTCTTGGCGGCGAGAGCGATATTGAAAATATCAAGAAATTTCTACTCTCGCTGAAAGCCAAAGGTGAAACCCCAGAGGAAGTAGGCGCTCTTGTCTCTGAGATGTATCAACATTCCATGCCCATTTCGATTGTCGAGCGAGCGGTAGATACAGTCGGAACTGGTGGCGATGGGGCTCACACAATCAATATCTCCACCACGGCCGCGATCATCGCAGCCGCTGCTGGTGCACGAGTCGTCAAACATGGAAATCGCGCAGTGTCATCGAAGTCAGGTGCTTCTGATTTCTTAGAGGCGATGGGGGTTGTTCCTGGCCTTAACGCAGCAGGCGTTGAACGCACTGTTCGCGAACTCGGAATTGGTTTCTGCTTTGCTCCCGTATTTCACCCAGCGATGCGTTTTGCAGCACCTGCTCGTAAAGAGCTAGCAACGTCAACAGTCTTCAATATCTTGGGCCCCCTTGCCAATCCTGCGCGACCAAGAGCAGCGGCAATCGGTGTAGCAAATGAACGAATGCACCTTGTGATGGCACAAGTACTTTCGGAAAAGGGATGTGATGGCTTTGTCTTTAGAGGTGATGACGGACTTGATGAAATTACCCTTGCTACAACCACCTCAATTCTTTCCATTGGAAATGCGGAGATTAAGAGTGAGCGAATCGACGCTAAGGATTTTGGAATGGCAAACGCTCCGATTGAAGCAATCGTGGGTGGAGATGCGCAAGAAAATGCACGCATCAGCAGCGCGATCTTTGCTGGCGAACGTGGTGCACCTCGCGATGCCGTCATTCTCAATGCGGGTGCCGCAATTGCTGCCTTTGAGGGCGATTTAGATTCCGATATTAAGGAGAGAATTACTGCTGGTGTGCGCAGGGCGGAGACGGCAGTTGATTCAGGTGCTGCGCGAGATTTATTAGAGAAGTGGGCCGCGCTTACTCATGAGATTTCACTTTCTTAACGCGTTTTCCAAAGTTAGAAAGCTCTTCAAGAGTGTAAATTTCGTGAGTGCCAAGCCTTTCAAGTAATCCATGGAATACATCAACTGTTGCTCGCGCATCATCGAGCGCCCTGTGGTTAGGCGTTGTTGAAGTACCAAAGAATTCAGCAAGAGTTCCTAGCTTGCAATTGGGGACTTCATCTCGAGATAGAACTTTTCTTGCGATTATTGCCGTATCTAGGACTTGATATCTGGGCCATTGATAACCGTGGGCGCGTGCTGCGAAGGTGAGGAATGAGAGATCGAAAGGCGCATTCTGCGCGACAAGTACAGTGCTGTCTGCGCTGCCCAAAAATTCGAGTAACGAGGGAAAGATCTGATCAATAGTGGGGGATTGGAAGACCATCTCATCGGTGATTCCGGTTAGTTCAGTTATATATGCAGGAACGGGGTGGCCTGGGTCGATAAATGTTTTGAATTCACCGAGTGTTACTCCTCCGCGAACTTTGACAGCGCCAATTTCAGTGATACCCGCTCCAAGATGCGGAGCGCCACCGGTAGTTTCAAGGTCTAACACGACAAAGGTTGTCTCCTTCAGTGGTCGACCAAGCTCTTGCAGAGTGCTCTGCCACGAAGAATTCACTGAATCGTCAACCACGTGTCAACAGTAGATGATTGCTATGACATTGTTTGAGTAATAGTCTCGTGCATATGGGCGTACATGGTGCACCGGCAGGGTATTTACTGGATTGGCATGCAGAGGGCAAGGGAGCCAATAAAAAGGTAGGCGTACTTCTGGTTCATGGATTTACGGGTTCACCAGCAGCTATGCGCCCGTGGGCTGAATATCTCAATCAACTCGGTTACACCGTCACGGTGCCTTTGCTTCCTGGACATGGCACCCGGCCTGAAGATCTCAATCATGTGAAGTGGAAGGAGTGGCCAGCCAAGGTTGAGAATGATCTCAACGCCTTACTTCAAAGTTGTGAGAAAGTATTTATCTGCGGTCTATCTATGGGCGGTGGAACCGTTCTTAATGTAGCAACACGATATTCCAAAGATCTTGCGGGAATGATTCTCGTCAATCCGATGATTCATGTGAAGTTGGTTCCGCACCAACTCGGATGGCTTATTTCACGTTTTCAGAAGTTTCGTGGCTCAGTCGGAGATGACATTAAGCGCCCCGGTATCACTGAATGGGGATATGACTCACTTCCTGGCGTAGGTGCATATGAAATGCTAAAAATGCTTTCTTATACGCGCAAGAGATTGCATGATGTCACTCTGCCCGTGCAGCTCTTTCACAGCGTTGAAGACCATACCTTGCCTGTAACGAATACTGAAATCATTATGGCTGGTATCGGTTCTCGCGAGAAGAATCGCATTGAGTTAGTAAATAGCTATCACGTAGCGACTCTCGATTATGACCAAGAGATCATCTTCGAGAATTCACGAATCTTTATTGAATCGCACTCATAACCAGGCCTGCAGCAACGAAATCAGCTGCAGCGACTAATTCAGGCGATAGATAGCGATCTGGACCAGGTCCTCCAACGGTTTTACGAAGCTCACCAATTACCTTCTGTGAGACTGGGCTTGGTGTCAGTGGAGCGCGTAGTTCGATTGCGCGCGATGCTGTCACCAATTCAATAGCGATAATGCGTGTCAGGTTTTCAATTGATGTGCGTAACTTGCGCGCGGCAGACCACCCCATCGATACATGATCTTCTTGCATTGCAGAAGATGGAATTGAATCAACGCTTGCAGGTGATGCGAGTCGCTTATTCTCACTGACTAGTGCGGCTTGTGTGTATTGAGCAATCATCAAGCCAGAGTCAACACCAGGATCATCTGCCAAGAATGGCGGTAATCCAGCGTTTCGATTCTTATCGAGTGCGCGATCGGTGCGACGTTCAGCGATACTTCCAAGATCTGCAACAGCAATTGCAAGGAAATCGAGAACATAGGCAACAGGTGCTCCGTGGAAATTTCCATTTGAAGAGATACGTCCATCATCGAGAACAACAGGGTTATCAATAACTGCGGCTAATTCGCGAAGCGCGACAGTTGCGGCATATTCGATGGTGTCGCGGACGGCGCCTGCAACTTGAGGCGCACAACGTAACGAGTACGCATCTTGCACGCGGTCATCATTATGTAGATGTGATGCGACGATGCCTGAACCTTTCAGCGTTTCAAGCATGCGTGCTGCACTTTCAGCTTGCCCTGGATGTGAACGAAGTGGCTGATGAAGTTCGGGAATGAAGACACGATCTGTGCCAAGAAGTCCTTCGACGCTCATCGCTGCAACGACATCTGCAGTATTGACGAGCATGCGCAAATCTTGGATAGCCAGGATGAGCATGCCGAGCATTCCATCTGTTCCATTGATAAGTGCGAGTCCTTCTTTCTCGGCTAATTGCACTGGAGTGATCTGTGCTTGTGCAAGTAACTCTGCAACGGGACGTTGGATTCCGTGCGCATCAAAAGCTTCACCTTCGCCCATGAGCACGAGTGCGCAATGTGCAAGGGGCGCTAAATCCCCACTGCAACCGAGTGAACCGAATTCGCGGACCAGAGGAGTAATGCCAGCATTGAGAAGAGCCGCAATAGTTTCTGCGATTATTGGGCGAACACCTGTGCGGCCAGATGCAAGTGTCTTTAGGCGCAGCGCCATCAGTGCGCGTACTACTTCCCGCTCTACCGGTTCTCCAACTCCAGCTGCATGCGAGCGAATAAGTGATCGTTGTAGTTGTGTGCGAAGCTCAAGTGAGACATGACGATTAGCTAAAGCGCCGAAGCCAGTTGAAATGCCATAGACGGGAGTCTCTGAAGCTGCGAGTTTCTCAACATGATCGCGAGAGCTCTGCATCGCTTCTATGGATTGCGCAGAAAGTGAAACCGTTGCGTTATCCCGTGCAATTGCTACGAGATCTGCAAATGTCATTCCGCTCGTCGAAATTACTACTTCTGCCATGTTCTCACTGCTTTCCCTGATTTATAGATACTGTGGATGAGATTAACGCCTGGGCGATATGCGAGATGAATATAGGAAGGTGAATCAAGAAGAACGAGGTCGGCTTTCATGCCGACCGCAATCATTCCAATGTCGTTGCGCCGTAAAGCTTTGGCGCCTCCCAGCGTTGCGGCATGTACTGCCTCTTCAACGCTAAACCCTAAGAGGCTTATAGCTGCAGCAATACAAAATGGCATCGACGTTGTGTAGCTAGAACCTGGATTGCAATCAGATGCAATCGCAACAGTTGCGCCAGCATCGAGAAAGCGACGACCAAGATTTGGCTCGAGGTGAGTGGAAAATTCTGCTCCAGGAAGAATGGTTGCAACTGTGTCACTTGCTGCAAGGAGTTCGATATCTCTATCAGTCGATTTGCTTAAATGATCTGCAGATGCAGCATTGAGTGCAACTGCTATCTCGACACCTTTACCGGCTGAGAGTTGGTTGGCATGGATCCGGGGGAGCATTCCAGCGGCGATGCCTGCTCGCAAAATTGCCTCTGATTGTTCTGGAGTAAATGCCCCTTGATCGCAGAAGACATCAATCCATTTTGCATTTGATTGCGGAATGATTGATTTGATGACGAGATTTACATAGGCGTCAGGATCTGACTTAAATTCTGTTGGGATTACATGCGCTGCCAGCAGCGTTGTCTCATCCGTGAATTGGGCCGCAATCTCAATAGAACGAAATTCATCTCGTTCTGTCAGCCCGTAGCCAGATTTGATTTCAATAGTTGTTGTGCCAGAGTGAAGTGCCTCATTGAGAAGCGCCTGCGCATTTGCTTTCAATTGCTCATCACTTGCAGCCCGCGTTGCAGCCACAGTGGTGGATATTCCACCCGAGCTGTATCTCTGACCTTGCGACCGTGCTGCGAACTCTTCAGCTCTATCGCCTGCAAATATCAAATGTGAATGTGAATCTACAAATCCAGGTAAGAGAGTCTTTCCAGAACAATCAATAACGTGGTCAACACCAGAAGGGTCTGCATTGGATATCTGCGATATCAGCCCATCTTCAACAACAATCGATACGTGCTGTAACGCACCCAAGGCGCCATTGCCATGAGTTAAGTCATTGGTGACAAGTGTTGCGATATTGGTAAACGCGGTTGAACTCACTTGATAGGGGCGCCATTCAACATCGGAATATGCACGCCTCGTTCAACAGCAACTTCCTTCGCATGCTCATATCCGGCATCAACGTGGCGAATGATTCCCATTCCAGGATCATTGGTAAGAACTCGCTCTAGCTTCTGCGCTGCAAGCGGTGTTCCATCTGCAACGCTGACTTGTCCCGCGTGAATGGAGCGACCGATACCGACTCCGCCTCCGTGATGTATAGAGACCCATGAAGCACCCGATGAAATATTGATCATCGCATTGAGTAATGGCCAGTCAGCAATGGCATCAGAGCCATCGAGCATCGCTTCCGATTCACGATAGGGAGATGCAACGCTTCCGCAGTCGAGGTGGTCGCGACCAATAACAATAGGAGCACTGACCTCACCACTTGCCACAAGGTCATTGAATTTCAAACCGGCTTTGTCGCGTTCGCCATAACCAAGCCAACAGATACGTGCTGGAAGTCCTTCAAATTCAACGCGATCTTGCGCCATCTTGATCCAACGATGGAGATGATTATTTTCAGGGAAGAGGTCGAGAACTGCTTGATCAGTACGATGAATATCTTTTGGATCACCAGAGAGTGCAACCCATCGGAATGGACCTTTACCTTCGCAGAATAATGGGCGGATGTATTCGGGGATAAATCCCGGAAATTCAAATGCGCGTTGATATCCGCCTTGGCGAGCTTCATCGCGAATGGAATTTCCATAATCAAAGACAACTGCCCCCTTATCTTTGAAGTTGACCATCGCTTCGACATGCTTGGCCATTGATTCTTTAGCGCGCTTTGCAAAGTCAACGGGATTTCGATCCGCACTGTCGCGAGCATCGTTGATATCGATACCCTCTGGAATATAGAAGAGAGGATCGTGGGCAGATGTTTGGTCTGTGACGATATCAATCGGTACGCCCATCGCAAAGAGTTGCGGAAGAACCGTTGCGGAATTTCCTACAAGGCCGATAGAAATTGCCTTCTTCTCGCTCTTAGCCTTTACCGCCATAGCAACAGCTTCTTCGAGGCTATCTGCAATCACATCGAGATAGCGTTTAGTAACGCGACGCTTGAGGCGGGAACCATCGACATCGATGATTAAACAAGTTCCTTCATTCATCGTGATAGCAAGCGGTTGCGCTCCGCCCATGCCACCACATCCACCTGTGACTGTCAGAGTTCCAGCGAGCGTTCCACCGAAATGCTTCTCAGCAACTGCTGCAAAAGTTTCGTAGGTTCCTTGCAAAATTCCTTGTGTACCGATGTAGATCCACGAACCGGCTGTCATCTGTCCGTACATAGTCAGACCAAGATTTTCGAGCCTTCGAAATTCTGGCCAATTGGCCCAATCTCCTACAAGGTTCGAGTTAGCGAGAAGAACTCGCGGAGCCCACTCGTGAGTTTGAAAAACGCCAACCGGCTTTCCAGATTGCACCAGCATCGTCTCGTCATTTTTGAGATTGGTAAGTGTCTTAATTAGCGCATCAAATGAATCCCAGTTACGTGCAGCCTTTCCAGTTCCGCCGTAAACAATCAATTTATCTGGATGTTCGGCAACTTCTGGATCGAGATTGTTCTGCAACATTCGCAGCGCAGCTTCTTGCCCCCAACCATGTGCGGTCTTTGTAGTTCCGCGAGGGGCTCGTACTGGACGTGGTCCTGACATCATTTGAGCACTATATATCTGCAGTCAACAGATCTGCTGATAGGAAGGAAGCACTACCCTTACGACATGGTTCTGCCTCATGATCCGCTCTGGCCGCGTGCTGCATCACTTTTCAGTGTTGATTCACCACGCGAATGCGATCTTGCGCTAATTGGAGTACCTGCTTCGAAGACAAGTATTTCCCCTTCCGGTGCCCACACCACACCGGCTGCGATTCGCTCTACTCTTTCCCGATATTCACTTGCGCACGCAGATGCGCGGGTTGACCTTACTAAGGTCCACATTCACGATGCTGGTGATGTGACAAGTTCTGATGCTGATGAAGGCAAGTGCATACAAGAGATTTCACAGATAGCCGCCACGTCAAAATCATTTATTGCACTAGGCGGAGATAACTCAATTACGTATTCTGCTTTCACGGCATCGGGTGCAACAGGACTTATTACCTTTGATGCCCATTACGACCTCCGCGATGGCATCAGCAATGGTTCGCCTGTGCGCCGACTGATAGAGGCAGGAGTGAGTGGGAAAAAGGTTGTGCAGATTGGAATTGCAGATTTTTCAAACTCACCAGAGTATGCACAACGGGCCCGTGATTATGGAATCACAGTGATTCCACGTAGCGCCCTACGTGGGGCCAAACTCGCAGATGTATGGAAAGAAGCTACTTCCATTGCTGGAGATAACGTTTATGTTGACTTCGATATGGATGTCTGCGACAGGTCTGTTGTTCCTGCATGTCCGGCGGCAGCTCCCGGTGGAATTAGCGCAGATGAAATTCGTCAATTCGCATTCCTTGCTGGAGCGTCCACTTCCGTTAAAGCAATTGATATTACCGAAATCGATTCAACTATAGATTCGCAAGATCAACGCACGGTTCGGTTAGCAGCCTTAGTCATTCTCGAGTTTG
>CAIPLJ010000030.1 GCA_903865885.1 uncultured Actinomycetes bacterium
ACAACGCGGACGTAGCGCAGCTGGTAGCGCGGAACCTTGCCAAGGTTCAGGTCGCGGGTTCGAACCCCGTCGTCCGCTCGGATTAACCGCCGCTTCGAATTTATTTTCAGGTGGCGGTTTGTCTATGGTCGGATGGCCGAGAGGCGAGGCAAGGGACTGCAAATCCCTCTACACGGGTTCAAATCCCGTTCCGACCTCCATTGGTTCTCGAAAGAGAGTTGCAATGGAGAGCATTACAATTTCATATTACCTTGGACGATTGGCTCAGCGGTAGAGCACCACATTGACATTGTGGGGGTCACTGGTTCGATCCCAGTATCGTCCACGTAACGAAGTGAAGTGGCGAATAGGCATCGTCCACGTAACGAAGTGAAAAACCCACCGCCACTATTGCGACGGTGGGTTTTCTACTTCAACTAACTATGCAGATTTACCTGCTGCTTTATTGAGCGCGCGAAGTACTTGATATCCGATGACTGCAACGAGAGTACCGTTGACGATTCCACCGAATGAGTAGTTTCCGTGCTTCCATGTCATATCAGCGATACCGATAATCAGTGTTGTTGCAGCAATAAGGAGATTTGTTGAATCTCCGAAGTTGACCTTGTTTTCGATCCAGATCTTTGCACCGAGAACACCGATCATGCCGTAGAGAGCAACGCCAACTCCACCAAGTACGCCTGCAGGAGTTGCGCTCAAAACTGCACCGAACTTAGGGCAGAGAGACAAGATGATTGCGCCGATTCCTGCAACCCAATAGGCAGCTGTGGAATAGATACGAGTTGCTGCCATTACGCCGATGTTTTCGGCATAGGTTGTAGTACCAGAACCGCCACCCACGCCTGCAAGTGTTGTAGCCACGCCATCTGCAAAGAGAGCGTTACCCATCTGGTCGTCGAGATCCTTACCGGTCATAGCTGCAACTGCTTTAACGTGGCCCACGTTCTCTGCGATGAGAACAAGGACAACTGGCAAGAAGAGCAAGATGGCGCTGGTATTAAATGATGGTGTTGTAAATGTTGGAGCTGCAAACCACTTGGCTGCTTTTACTCCATCGTAGTTAATGTCTCCGCGAAGTGATGCAAAGAGATAACCAACGACGATTCCACCAAAGATACTGATACGACCAATGAATCCCTTGGAAACAGCGCCGATTATCGCAACTGCCGCGAGGGTGACTATTGCAGTCAGCGGAGCAGCCTTGAAGTTGTTATTGGCAGCGCCTGCAAGGTTGAGACCAATGATCATCACGATTGAGCCCGTGACAAGTGGTGGAAGTAGCCAGTTAATCCAGCCGATTCCAATTGCATTCACGAGTAAACCAACGAGTGCAAGGATCACACCTGTTGCGACAACGCCTCCGAGTGCTACTGCGACTCCCCCGCTTGATTTAGCAGCAGCGATAGGTGCAAGAAATGCAAAGGATGAACCCAGGTAGCTAGGGACACGATTCTTAGTGAGGATGAGGAATACAAGAGTTCCGATTCCTGAGAAGAAGAGCGTTGTGCTTGGTGGGAATCCCGTGATAATTGGGACCAAGAATGTTGCGCCGAACATTGCGGCGATGTGCTGAACACCAACTCCAATAGTCAGTGGCCAGGCTAGGCGTTCGTCTGGTTTTACAACTTCGCCATCTTTAATTGATTTTCCATTGCCATGAAGATTCCACGATAGAAGCGACATTGCGTTCCTTCCACTAGTACATATCAATGCGATGGGTATCGCATACGGGGGAAGTTCGAGAATTAGAGTAAATCTCTACTCCTAGGTAGGTAGAACAACACACCCTTGAAATGGAGTACTTTTTGAGGGTGATTGCGCTCATTGCAGGATTTTTCTCTGGACTTTCGTTGATTGTCGCCATTGGCGCACAGAACGCTTTCGTCATACGTCAGGGGCTATTGCGAAGCCATGTCGCACTCGTCGTCACGGTCTGTTCGCTTGCTGATGCCTTTCTCATCATTCTCGGAATCGGTGGACTGGGAAAGGTCATTCAATCTCAACCGCAAGCCCTTGAATTTATTCGCTGGTTCGGAGTTGCCTACCTCATCTGGTTTGGCGTGAAGAGCGTCCGTGCTGCGCTCTCTCCTCAATCCCTTGATGTACAAGGTGAGAACGAGAAATCAGCGTGGAAGGTTTTACTCACTGTACTGACATTCACTTTTCTTAATCCCCATGTATATCTAGACACTGTAATTCTCCTCGGCAGCATTGCAAACCAATTCTCCGATCACCGGTGGTTCTTCGCCCTTGGTGCGAGTTTGGCAAGTGTGGTCTGGTTTACCTCTATTGGATATGGGGCACGAGCGGCATCACATTGGATGTCACGTCCGATATTTTGGAAGATACTCGACAGCGTCATTGCCGCAATTATGTTCACAATTGCCTTAACGCTTGCTCTCTACAAATTTACCTAGAGGTTCTTCGACTTAAATAGAGAATGCCGAGTGCAACCGTTGCAATACCCATATAGCTCTGCAATACCAATTTCTCTCCAATGACAACGGCCGCCAATATCGTGGCTGTTGCAGGTTCGGCGAGCACAACGGTTGCAGCAAGGCTTGATTCGATGCGCTTTAAGCCAAACATAAAGAGGACATAACCGAGCGATGTCGTGACAAGGCCAAGCCAGAGAACTGTGAAGAATCCTTTGGTGGTGAGAATCCATACTGGGCTCTGAGTAAAGAGAAATGGGAAACTCACAAGGGCTGCAACACCGAATGTCGTTGCAGTAAGCCATATATCTTGAGCGCCTCGAGCAAGTGATCGCCTGCAAACAACATTGAAGATTGCGAATCCAAATCCCGCCAGAGCTGCAAGTGCGACACCTTTAGCGTTGAAGGATGCAATTCCATGGGCTGTGCCGACCAGCACGATTCCTAGGATTGTGATTGCCGTACCGAGATACCAACTCTTTTGAGGTTTTTCGCGCATCAATACGAATGCAACGAGAGCGGAGAGAGTTGGTGCGGCACCAAGAGCAGTCACGGTCGCGATTGCGATACCCGTTGAATGGACTGCGCTAAAGAAGGTGAGCTGATACATGCCGATGCCGGCTCCGCAGACGATCAAATCAACTAGCGGCATACGTACATGGCCGCGATTCTTTCTTCGAAACGATGCAAAGATAAAGAGAAAGAGTGAGCCGCAGATAAGACGTGCCGAAGCAACGGCAACAGGCGAAATTTCAGGGACTCCTAGTTGTTGCGTAGTACCTGTGGTGCCGAAACAGAGTGCGGCGCCGCGCACTGCAAAGATCCCGGCCCTCTGTTTGGTAGTACACAT
>CAIPLJ010000031.1 GCA_903865885.1 uncultured Actinomycetes bacterium
CATGGAATTGCTGATTTACCGAGACGAGAAGAGCCTGCATCATCAGCGCAGTAAATTAAGAATCCTGTTGGAGAAATAGTTTGAGCAAATCGATCAAAGATTTCAGTGACGGCCTCTGGTGTATGGAAGAAGTCGACGTGATCATGTTCAATATTGGTCACGATTGCAGCAAGTGGCTTGTACTCAATAAAGGAGCCATCGGATTCATCTGCTTCAGCGACGAAGATATCGCCTGTTCCACGGTGGGCGTTAGAGCCCGAAGCAGTGAGCGTTCCACCGATAGCAAAGGATGGATCGACTCCACATGCCTGCAGAGCGACAGTCATCATGGACGACGTTGTGGTCTTACCGTGTGTACCCGCAACCGCGATACTGCGAGATCCGCGCATCAAGAGAGCAAGTGCTTGGGCGCGAGTGAGAATAGGAATCGAACGTTCGACTGCGTATGCCATTTCAGGATTTGTGGCAGCAATTGCAGTGGAGTAAATAACAACGTCGGCGCCAGCAACATGCGCTGCTTCATGTGATGAGTAAACCTCTGCACCCAGTGCCTTGAGTGCAATAAGGACAGATGAATCTTTTGCATCAGAGCCTGACACTTCAATTCCATCAGAGAGTGCAATGCGAGCCAGTCCGCTCATCCCTGATCCACCGATACCGATGAAGTGGATCTTCTTACCAATGAGTGAATCCATCTACTTGCCTCCCTTCACTGCGTGCTCGATGAGCGAGGCAATCTTAGAAGCAGCTTCCATATCTGCAGATGAACCTTGCAGTGGGGTGGCTGCACTCTTTGCGAGAAGTTGAGGTAGATTCTGGACGAGCCACTGAGATGTGAAATTCTTCTGCTGCACTATTTCTGCTCGACCTTGTGTGACCAGCTCTTGGCCATTGAGCTCTTGTTCACCATTTCCGATTGGTAGTGGAATGAAGAGTGCGAATCTTCCTAAGGTATTGACTTCGGCACATGTCACAGCGCCACTGCGCGAGATCACAATATCTGCTGCAAGGTATGCAGTCGCCATATCGGTGATGTAGTTCTGTGCGCGATACCCATCAGTTGAATCGGGTAATGGATTGGCTGCCCCCACGCCATGCAAAATTTGAATACCTGCTTTTTGGAGTTCTGATTGTGCCGAGGTAATGACTGCATTAATTGCAGAAGATCCTTGCGAGCCTCCAAAGATAAAGATCAGTGGTTTCGAATCAGAGAAACCGAGTGAACGTTTTGCATCGAGGCGGGCTGACTTCCAATCGGCACTTGCAGCGCGAAAGGCACTGACTACATCCTCGCGAAGCGGGAGTCCTGAAATCAACGCTTTTGAAAGAACACCCTCGTGCGCGAAATGGCTGACAGCTGTATATCGAGTCAGATGCGCACCCATTCGATTGGCAATTCCAGGACGGGCATTTGCTTCGTGAATCACTATCGGTGTGCGCGTAAGCGCAGCCGCAATATATGCAGGTCCTGAAACATATCCTCCGAAACCTACAAGTACATCAGCTCCTCGTAGGACCTGAATTGATTGAGCAATTGAACGTATAAGTGAAAATGGAATAAATGCCAAAGTAGGTGAAAAGGAACGAGCGACCTTCACTTTACTAATCAGAGAGAGTTGAAATCCTGCATCTGGTACGAGGCGAGTTTCAAGTCCAGATTTTGTTCCGAGAAATGTAATGAGTGATTGTGGGTAACGACTACGCAGTTCTCGTGCGACAGCTAGCGCTGGTTCAATGTGGCCAGCAGTGCCTCCGCCTGCAAGAACAATCTTCTTCACTTGGCCCGTTTCTTTACAATTTCTCTTCGTACTTCAGGATCGCGTAACGCTGCTCCCGCCACAAACCCAATTGCGCAGATTGTTGCGACAAGAGCAGAGCCACCATACGAGACTAGAGGAAGAGTAACTCCGACAACTGGAAGTACGCTCGTTGCAGAACCGATATTAAGAAAAGCTTGAACAGTGATCCAGCATGCGATTCCCGCGCATGCGAAGCGAACCATGGGTTCTTGCGCACGCAGGGATATACGAAAGATTGAGTAAATCAATGTGACCAGGAGAATAAGTACGAATATGGTTCCAATCAAACCAAGTTCTTCACCGATGACAGAGAAGATGAAATCGGTATGAGCCTCCGCTAGGTTTCCCCATTTTTGGCGACTTCCACCAAGACCAACTCCAAATAGGCCACCACTTGCAAGTCCGAGCAAGCTATGTGCGGGTTGCCAACCGGCATATTTGTACTGAGCAGGTGCAAATGGATCGAGAAAGACTAGAAAGCGTGTGGCGCGATATCCAGATGTCACAATAAATCCTGCAAGAACTAAAGCACCTACAGCTGTGATGCCACCAAATAACCGCAGACGAATCCCTGAAATAAAGAGCAAGCCAGCAAGAATTGCGGCAAGTACGGAGGCTGTTCCAAGATCGTGTCCATACATCACCAGAGCCATGATGAGAAGGAATCCGGGCCCAATAAGTGTGAAGACATTGACGCTAAATCTGCCCGCCTTCTCTTTGCGAGCTAGTAAGAAACTCGCCCAAAGAATCATAAAGAATTTTGCAAACTCACTTGGCTGCACATCGATAATCTTCAGATCAATCCAGTTTGTATTTCCATTAACAGTCTTGCCAACGCCCGGGATTACGAGCACACCTAAGAGCACAATGGAGATGAGGAGACCAAGACGTCCTGCAATTTCCCATCGGGCGACGGGAAGCTTGGAGAGGTATCCGGCAAGTGGAATTGAGATAACAACAAACAAAAGTTGGCGCAGCACAATAGAGAGCGCAGTTCCTTTGCTATCAATCGATTGAATTGAAGAGGCAGAGAAGACCATGATCAAACCAAGGAATGTGAGCGCACCTGCGCTGACTAAAAGCATGTAGAGATGATTAACTGGCTTGGAGAGAAATCGAGTTTCAGATTTACTTACCATCTCGAATAACCTTTCCGACTGCTGCACAGAATCTATCGCCGCGATCGCTATAGGAAATAAATTGATCCATAGATGCGCAAGCTGGAGCCAAGAGGACCGTATCCCCCGAAGTCGCGTGGGTGCGTGCAACACGAACTACTTCTTCCATGAGTGAATTGTTTTCTGCTCCCTTGGCATAGTCCGAAGGGCTCTGAATCGAAATAATTTCAATATGCGGAGCTTGCTTACGAATTTCTTGAGCAATTATCTCTTGATCAGTTCCGATCAATACGGCGACTTTAACTCGCGCTTTAACGCGTTCAATGAGCTGCCCCATCGTGGCACCTTTCGCTAATCCTCCGGCGACCCACACCACAGAGAGCGCAGACATAATGGATGCCGCTGCTGCGTGTGGGTTTGTGGCTTTGGAATCGTTAATCCAGGTAATGCCATCCTTCTCAAGGACTTTTTCGATGCGATGTTTGCCAGGTGTAAATGATGTGATTGCTTTACGAATTGAATCGTGGGAGACGCCGACGGTACGCGCTAAGCCCGCAGCAGCAAGAGCGTTGGAAACATTATGAGGAACTGTTGGCTTCACTTCATTGAGTTCCGAAATCATCGATGCCTCTTGAGGGTCTGCTACAAAGGCACGATCAATCAGAAGTTCTTCTACTACTCCAAGCTGACCAGGAGCAGGCGTGTCGAGTGAGAAGAATACTTTTCTTCCTTGCCATGCAGATGTGCGAGAAACTATCTCACCATCGTCACCGTTGAGTATTGCCGTGGCTGATTTATCAAGAATTGAAAGCTTATCTTTGGCATAAGCGTCGAATGTCCCGTGCCAATCCACATGATCTTCTGCGATATTGAGGATAGCAACTGCAACAAAGCTGGGATCTTCCATCCAATGTAACTGGAATGAGGAAAGTTCCAGAACGAGATAATCATATTTCTCAGAGGATTCAACGGATTCAATGACCGTGGTTCCAACATTGCCGCACGCGATTGCGTTGAGTCCGTTAGCACGAATCATCTGCGCAGTAAGTTCGACGGTACTCGTCTTTCCATTCGTGCCGGTCAGGGCAATCCACTTCTGTGATGGGCTCTTCAAGCTCCAGGCAAAATCAATTTCATTGATAAGTGCGAGACCTTCTTCACGTGCGCGGGTAATAAGTGGGTGATTATCGCGCCAGCCAGGAGATACACAAAGAATTTCATAATCACTGATCGTGATATCTACGGGAGTGACCAATGTAAAACCTTGAAGTTCGGTCACTGATTCATCAACGATTGTGACAACTGCACCCTTGCGAGCAAGCGCTTGCGCGCAAGCAACTCCGGTTACGCCTGCACCGGCAACAAGAACGCGCTTGTCGCGGAGATCTGAATACAAAGCCTGTGCCATTGAAGTATTAGCCAGCAACCCATTGGGTATAGAAGAGTCCAAGACCAAGAGCAACGCTGAGGCCTGCAATAATCCAGAAGCGAAGAACGATTGTTACTTCTCCCCAACCTAACAATTCAAAGTGGTGTTGGAGTGGGGCCATTTTAAAGAGCCGTTTACCACCTGTTAACTTGAAGTAGAGAACTTGCAGAGCAACTGAGAGTGTGATGATGACGAAGAGTCCTCCGAGTGGAATAAGAAGTAATTCGACCCGAAGTGAAGTTGCCATTCCCGCTAGCGCGCCACCGAGTGCAAGAGAACCTGTATCGCCCATAAATATCTTTGCTGGAGATGCGTTCCACCAGAGAAAGCCAGTACATGATCCTGCAAATGCCGCTGCAAGTACCGCAAGGTCGAGAGGGTCGCGCACGTTGTAGCAATTACCTGATGTAGCAATTGCACAACTTTGACCAAATTCCCAAACACCGATTAAAACAAATGCGAGAAATGTCATCACGGATGCACCGGTTGCAAGACCATCAAGCCCATCGGTGAGATTGACGCCATTACTTGTTGCCGTGACCATAAACGCTACCCAAATAATGACAAGAACAACTGCCAAAGAAATGCTGGTGTCGCGCACAGTTGAGAGATGATGGGAAATTGGAGTTAATCCATCGGGATCGGGGAAGTGAATTCCGAGATAACCAAAGAGTGCGGCAAAGATTACTTGCCCCGCAATCTTCTGCTTTCCGCTGATTCCACGTGAATTCTGTCGTGAGACCTTCATGTAGTCATCGATAAATCCAACGAGGCCTAATGCGACAACGAGGCCGAGAATAAGTACGGCGGAAACCGTGACTGAACTTCGAGTAATCAAATGAGCAATCAGATAAGAGAAGAGTGAACCGAAGATGATGATGATTCCACCCATAGTTGGGGTGCCGCGCTTAGTTTGGTGAGTGGATGGACCATCGTCGCGGATAATTTGGCCGTAGCCACGGCGCGCAAGAGTCCGAATGAGAGCAGGCGTTCCGAAAAGTGAGAAGAAGAGCGCTAACGCGCCTGCTACCAAGATCAGTCTCATTCCACTTCACCTTCCTTAACATTACTTAACCACTGCTTCGAAATTGCGTCTGCCAATATTTCTAACTTCTCGGAACGAGACGCTTTCACTAGGACTACATCGCCCTTATTGAGATTCTTCGCCACTTCGACAGCGGCATCGATATCTGCACATTGATGCACCGTCGTATCACTCGTTGATGAGATTGTTGAAGAATATTCAGGAGCTCCTACGCAGACGAGGTGGTCTATTCCAAGTTCCGATGCAAGGGTGCCAATAGCCGCGTGATCGGCGCTCGATGACTCGCCGAGTTCATGCATCTTTCCTAAGAACGCCCATGATTCTCCCCCTCTTTCTTGAGCAAAGAGGACAAGGGTCGAAAGTGCGGCAGCCGTTGCTTCGGGGCTTGCGTTATATGCATCATTGATGAGAACGAGGGATGGAAGTTCTTCAATCTCCATTCTCCATTTAGCCTGAGATTCGGCAGTGGATAGACCGCTAGCAATTTGATCGAGTGAAAATCCCAATACAGTTGCCACGGCAGCGACAGCAAGTGCATTTGCTACCTGGTGGAGTCCGATGATTCGAAGTCCGACTGCGCTTCTTCCTTCAGGTGTGATGAGATCAAAGTGTGCGCGTCCTTCTCGAACTTCAATATCTGTTGCACGGATATCACAATCGCTGGATTCGCCAAAGGTAAGTGTCTTGCCTTTATGCAAAGCAGCCATAGTTGGAGTGAATTCATCATATGTACCCAGAATTGCTATGCCCTGAGCGTTGAGCGATTGGATAAGTTCAGATTTTGTCTGTGCGATTGCCTTGATAGATCCAAATTCACCAAGATGAGCAGTGCCCACTTTAAGAACTACTCCAATATTTGGTTGCGCGATGGTGCTCAAGTGCGCAATATCGCCCGTATGTCGAGCTCCCATTTCGACGATGCAGTACTTCGTCGATTCTGTGCATTGTAAAAGTGAGATTGGAGCACCTATCTCATTATTGAAATTCCCATGTGGGGCGATGGTTTCTGCTGCAGAAGAAAGAATCGAAGCTAGCAGCTCTTTGGTCGTTGTCTTACCCTGCGAACCCGTAATACCAATCACGATAAGGTTTAGGAGATTACTTCGGACATGTTGCGCAAGTTTGCCAAGAGCAATGACTACATCTTTCACGAGAATATGAGGCTGATCTACCGC
>CAIPLJ010000032.1 GCA_903865885.1 uncultured Actinomycetes bacterium
AACTCTTGATCCAACGGTGCGTAAATGCGAAACCGCCGAAGGACGTGTCTATACATTGTCAGATACCGTTGGATTCGTACGCCATCTACCACATCAACTCATTGATGCCTTTAAATCAACTCTAGAAGAAGTATCCGGTGCAGATCTCATCGTGCACGTTGTAGATGGCTCACACTCTGATCCCTTTGAACAAATACGGGCAGTTCGCGAAGTCATAAATGAAATTGGTGGGGGAGATATCCCTGAAATAATCGCTATCAACAAGGTTGATATCGCAAGCCCCGATGTAGTGATGGAGATTCTGCGCAAAGAACTAAATAGTTATGCATTCTCCGTTCGTTCAGGTTTTGGAATTGAAGGACTTATCCATGCAATTGAAAAATCACTGCCTCATCCCAGCGTTGAAATCACAACTGTAATTCCTTATAGACGAGGCGATCTCGTGAGCGCCATCCACGAGCATGGTGAAATTTTGAGTGAGGAACATCTCGCTGAAGGCACAGCAATTCATGCCTATGTTGATGGTGGATTGGCAAAAGCGATTGAAATCGCTACTTCAAAGCAGGAATAAACCCGACACGCCGAGGGTTGTATGGTCTATACAGCAAGGAATGCGCAACTATTCGCGCATGACGGGTAAGTTCACCCGCTGATACGAGTTATTTGGAAGCGAGGTGAGAGAAGTGGCAACAGATTACGACACACCAAGAAAGACCGACGAGGAGCTTCACGAGGAATCGTTAGAAGAACTCAAAGCCCAACGTGTTGATGCACAATCAGGACAGATTGATGTTGATGAAGCAGAAGCTGCAGAAAATCTTGAACTTCCAGGAGCGGATTTATCTGGCGAGCAACTTGCAGTCCGAGTTGTTCCAGTTCAGGTCGACGAATTCACTTGCTCACGATGTTTCTTAATTCACCACATTACACAACTTGCTAAGGGCGAAGGCGCTAAAGCAGTGTGTAAAGAGTGTTCGTAAGCTCTTTCGCAGATCGAGAACTGACCAACCAATACGGAGTGGAGTCACGCGAATCTTTCAGCGTGATTTTCACACCGGTTGAAATCCAGAAGGTAATTGCCAAATAGGCTGCAGGATCTGCATCTCGAGTTCTTAAGAGACGAATCTGAGCAGGTGTAAGTAGCTCGACTTTCTCCAGATACTTCAACTCGATATGAGCTTTTCCAATACGCAACTCTTGGCCATCTATGGTGATTTCACTTCTCATCTTTACTGCGATGAAGGCGAGAAGGAGAGTAAAGCCAATCCAGGTAATCACTGTGGTTCGAATATCAAAAGCGGCCCATACAGCGAGAACGAGTGAGAGAAACATAAAATAGATAAATGCCAAGAGCCACAGTGGGGGACGTATTACTTCTCTCCAAATCACATCTGGTTTGCGCACGAGGTCTAGGCTATCTTGCATTTCATCAAGTAGCCTTGGCGCATGAGTCGCGTTGCTAGCACTACGCCACCAACCGGTGCGTTGATCCCAGAACGCCACCCGCAATCACCTGCAACAGGCACGCAGATCCCTTCGCACTTTAAACACTGCTTTGGTTGCGGAGAGCTCCATCCCACAGGATTGCACCTAGTCGCACACGTCGGTAAAGGCGCTGACATCACCGCTGAATTTACTGTTACGCAAGATCATCAAGGTGCACCGGGCCTTGCCCATGGTGGTTTGCTCTCACTTGCATTTGACGAAGCGCTAGGAAAACTGATGTGGCTCTTGCGTGCGCCCGCTGTAACTGCGCGACTTGAGACAGATTTTCTCAAACCTGTTCCGATTGGAACAAAGCTTTACATCACAGCCCGCATTACAGGGCAAGTAAATCGCAAGGTGT
>CAIPLJ010000033.1 GCA_903865885.1 uncultured Actinomycetes bacterium
GATACGGTTATCGTCATAAATAATATTGAGATTGCCGAGCTCTTGTGTTCCGGCTAGTGAGGATGCTTCACCGGATACACCCTCTTGAAGATCTCCATCTGAACAGATAACCCAGATTGAGTGATCAAAAATTGAAGTGCCAGCGGCAGCATCTGGGTCGAGTAATCCGCGCTCGTACCGCGCAGCCATCGCAAAGCCAACTGATGTTGCAACCCCAGCACCAAGTGGACCGGTAGTCATTTCTACGCCTGCAGTGTGACCATATTCAGGGTGTCCTGGTGTTAATGAATTCCACGTTCTAAAAGATTGCATATCTTGCATCTCGAGGCCGTAACCACTGTAAAAGAGTTGGGTATACAGAGTCAGAGATGAGTGGCCGCAAGAGAGGATGAAACGATCTCGACCGAGCCACTGTGGATCAGATGGATCATGAACTAAGTGGCGCTGAAAAAGATTGTATGCAACGGGAGCAAGAGCCATCGCTGTACCTGGGTGGCCATTTCCTACCTTTTGAACTGCATCCATAGCCAAAGCGCGCGCATATTTCACAGCGCGATCGTCGAGTTCAGTCCAGCCAGCCATCTTTGTCATATCTACTCCTTAAGCAGGTTTACGTACTATAGAAAGTCGGACCCGCCACGCTGCGATCCAGACAAGTGAAGAACCAAGAAGATGTGTCCCAACGAGAAGCTCGGGTACACCCTTTATATATTGGATATAGCCAATTGCACCTTGTGCCATTGCAAGAATGAAGAAGATTGCAAGCCATCGCCTGGTTTCATAGCGATGATCGTGATGAAGATAGAAAGCGATAGTGATGAGAAGTAATACTGCGACTAAACCACCATGGATATAAGCGATGTGTTGAATATTTAAGTGCAATCTTGGGGCTTGTATATCTCCAGCATGAGGGCCGCTACCAGTGACAAGGGTTCCCACCGCGATCACAACAAAGGATAGCAAGATATGCAGAATTGAATACTGCGAAATTGCAACATGTGAGGATGAAGTTCTTACATGCGGATGCTTTCTTCGCGATTGCAGCGATGTTGCTGCAGCGATGAGAAATATAGAAAGGATAAAGTGTGAGGCCACTGCAAGTGGGTTGAGTTTGGTAAGGACAGTGATGCCACCTAAGACACCTTGGGCGAGAATTCCCAGAAGTTGAGTTACAGCTAAGAAGCGAAGATCGCGTCGATGAGAACGGTAAACGGCGATGATGGTGGCGATAGCTGCAAAGAAGAGTGCAAAGGTCAGTAAGCGATTTCCAAATTCAATCCATGCATGAAGTTGTCCTTCTGCTTGATGCGGGACCGGGGTATAGGAACCAGGTGTGCACTGCGGCCATGTTGGACATCCAAGACCGGAACCCGTCAGGCGAACTGCGCCGCCAGTGACAAGCAGGGCGGCCTGCAGAAAGAGGAGGAGGCTAGTAAAGGGAGATAAGGCACGTCGCGCTATCGATTCACCTTTGCTCACGCTCCGTAGCCTATGACCTGAGCGGCGTCGGCGCGGGCACCTACGAGTGGCATGGCTAGGCGAATTACGACACAATAGTGTTGTGAAAATCGATGATCTGAGCACCCGAGAGGCTGTGGCTCGCTCCATCCTCGAAAACGGACCCTCGACAGCTGTCGTACTAGGGGAGCGTCTTGGGTTAACTCCAGCAGGCATTCGCCGCCACCTCGATCTTCTTATCAGCGATGGAATCCTCGAAGCGCGAGAACCGCATCAAGCTCTCTTGCGTGGTCGCGGCAGACCTTCAAAAGTTTTTGTCATGACCGATTCTGGCCGCGAGCAATTTGAACATTCCTATGACGACCTTGCAGTTGCTGCACTTAAATTTATGTCAGCGCAATCTGGCGAACACCTTGTCAAAGCATTCGCACAATCACGTGCCGATGACATTGAGAAGAAGGCGACAGTTGCACTTGCTAAACGTGCACATAAAACCGAAGCGTTAGCTGAATTTCTTACCGATCAAGGATATGCAGCAAGTGTTGAATCTCGCCCGCTCGGCGAGCAGCTCTGCCAACATCACTGTCCGATTGCACACGTTGCTGCTGAATTTCCCCAACTCTGTGAAGCTGAGACAGAAGCGCTCTCGCGCATTCTCGGCACGCACGTTCAACGTTTAGCCACTATCGCTCATGGCGAC
>CAIPLJ010000034.1 GCA_903865885.1 uncultured Actinomycetes bacterium
CGATGATGGACCTTCACACAACGGCGTATGGGATCTAGCGCTCACAGGAATTGTTCCGACAATGCACGTTGCTGCACCTCGTGATGGTGCGCGTCTTCGCGAGACACTTCGCGAAGCAGTAGAAATTTCCGACGCACCTTCCATGGTCAGATTTCCAAAGGGTGCAGTCCATAGCGATATTCCAGCTTTCGAACGACGCGATGGAATCGATGTTCTCTATCGTGGCGAGAGCGCAGATGTTCTGCTTGTCAGCGTTGGAGCGATGGCTGCTATCGCGGTTGAGTCGGCATCACAGGCATATCGCGAAGGTGTTGGCGTTACAGTCATTGATCCTCGTTGGGTTAAGCCACTTCCGCAATCGCTGGTGACTATGGCCCAGCGTTATAAGAGCGTTGTCGTACTTGAAGATGGAATCCGACATGCAGGTATTGCAAGTTCAATCTCAGAACTATTCCGCGAAGCAGGACTCAATGTTGCAATTCATAGCATCGGTGTTCCGCTTGAATTTATCGAACATTCAAAGCGCGTTGAAGTCTTAGAAGATCTTGGAATTACTGCTCAGAAGATTTCACGCGACATTGTCGAGTGGAGCTCTACTGTGGAAGAGATGCAATTCCCGGCGCATGAAAACGCTGACCACAAACAGATTCGCTAATTCCTTCGCGATCTAAGTAAGGCAAGATTCCACCAAGGTGCATTGGCCATCCAGCGCCCATCAACATGCAGAGATCAATCTCTGCAGGGCTTGAGACAACGCCTTCATCGAGCATCATGCGAGCTTCCTCAGCAAGTGCCTTCAGTGCACGCACTCGAACTTGTTCAGCAGTCGATGGCGCTGTTCCCTTGTGAACGAGGGCAAGTGCTGCAGGATTTGGCCCAAATGAACCATCTGCATTCTTAATGTAGAAAGTCTTAACGCCCTCTTTCACCATCGCCTGCATGGTTGGTGAGATGCGATAGCGAGGTCCGAGGTTTGCATTGAGCGTTTCTGCAACGTGCAGAGCAACGCCAGGACCTACAAGGCCAAGAAGTTCAAAGGGAGACATAGGAAAACCAATTGCGCGCATTGCATTATCTGCAGTTGCAGGATCGGTACCTTCATCAACGGCATCGGTGATCTCGCCCATAAAGCGAGTAAGCAAACGGTTCACAACAAAGCCCGGTGCATCTTTACAGATGATCATGGTCTTCTTGAGCTCCTTGCCGATATTAACTGCAGTTGCAGTTGTCGCATCATCTGTCTTAGATGTGCGCGCAACTTCGAGCAGAGGCATGATGGCAACAGGATTGAAGAAGTGGAAACCAACTACTCGCTCTGGATGTTCCAGCCCTTCGCTCATGCGTTCAACTGAAAGTGATGAGGTATTGGTTGCCAAAACGCATTCTGGACCAACAATCTTCTCGAGCTTCTTAAAGAGTTCTTGCTTGAGTGAGAGTTCTTCAAAGATTGCCTCAATGACAAAGTCACATCCTGCAAATACTTGTTGATCTGCAGATCCACTGATGAGTAGTGCAAGACGTCCTGCAGACTCGGCGCTCATGCGCTTCTTCTCAACCAATTTCGCTAGCTCGTTCTTGACCCATGCAACGCCTTTATCGGCGCGCTCTTGATCGATATCTGTCATAACAACGGGGCATTTGAGATTTCGAAGTAAGAGCAGCGCAAGTTGTGATGCCATAAGCCCTGCACCCACAACACCTACGCGCGCTACTTTGCGACCGAGGGCTGGCTTTGGCGCACCTTCAACTTTCTTGCGCTTCTTCTGAATCAAGTTAAATGCATAGAGTGATGCACGCAGTGGATCAGACATTGTCAGATCTGCAAGAGTTGCATCTTCTGCATCGAATCCTTGTCCGCGTGTATTGGTCTTTGCTTGTGCAATAAGTTCGAGAGCTCGCATAGGTGAGGCAATCTCTGCGCCACCGTACTTCTTCAGCGCTGCCGCGCGTCCTGCGGCAAGGGCTGCATCCCATGCAGGATCAGTTGAATAATCCTTACGTTCGATCTTTCTTGCACCACTCAAGATGGAGGCAGCAAATTTCACGGAATTTTCAAGGAAGTCAGATGGAGTAAAGACTGCATCAACGATTCCGAGACCAAGTGCATCCTTTGATTTCATCATCGTGTTGTTATTGAGTGCATTACCGATGATGATCTGAACAGCGCGTTCTGGACCAATTAGCTTAGGAACAATTGTCGCTCCGCCCCACCCAGGTACAAGTCCAAGGAAGACTTCAGGAAGTCCAGTAAATGCTGTCGCAGAAAGTGTGCGGTAATTACAGTGAAGACCTACTTCAAGGCCGCCACCAAGGGCTAGACCATTGATAAATGCAAAGGTGGGAATTCCAATTTCATCGAGGCGGCGAAATACATCGTGGCCGAGTTTTCCGATAGCAAGTGCTTGTTCGCGCTTATTGAGAAAGGCCAGTGCTGAAAGATCGGCCCCTGCTGCAAAGATAAAGGGCTTACCTGTAATTGCTATTGCAGATGGCGTGCGGGATGCCGCATCAGTGATTGCAGCATCGAGTGCCATCAAAGACTGTGGACCAAAGGTATTGGGGCGAGTGTGATCAAGGCCGTTATCTAAGGTAATCAAGGCAAGTGAGCCCTTAAATCCAAAGGCTGTTAGATCGACATCGCGAACAAGTGCGTTGGTTACTACTTCTTCTGGAGCACCTTCAGGTAATTGAATAGCTGTTGTCATTATTTTTTCGCTCCTGTGAAGTGAGGGTTTTCCCAGATAACTGTGCCGCCCATACCAAGGCCGATACACATTGTTGTAATGCCATAACGCACATCAGTTTTCTCTTCAAAGGTGCGAGCCAAGTTGAGCATTAAGCGAACGCCGGATGATGCAAGGGGATGGCCGACAGCGATAGCGCCACCATAAGGATTGACGCGAGGATCATCATCTGCGATTCCAAAGTGATCTAAGAAAGCCAATACCTGCACAGCAAAAGCCTCATTGACTTCGAAGGCACCGATATCTTCAATCTTCAAGCCTGCTTTTTCCAGCGCCTTAATCGTTGCAGGAACAGGTCCGTAGCCCATGACTTCAGGTTCAACGCCTGCAAACGCAAAGGTGACCATTCGCGCTTTGATTGTCAGCCCGAGTTCTTTCGCCTTATCTTCACTGGCAAGGAGAGCAGCAGTTGCACCATCGTTAAGGCCCGATGAATTTCCTGCGGTCACACGACCTGCGGGACGAAAGGGAGTCTTCAAGCCTGCAAGGCCTTCCATAGTTGTTGTGGGACGTGGTGCCTCATCAACAGTTGCA
>CAIPLJ010000035.1 GCA_903865885.1 uncultured Actinomycetes bacterium
CACTCCTTTAATTATCAGTGGACCTGCCGATAAGGCCACCAAGTGGTATGTCGAATTTGCCAATATCGCCACCAAGCTCGATCGCGATAAGCATTACGAGGTAGATGAGAAGAAGAAGACAATCGGCATCCTTGAAGAAGGTGTCACTAAAGTTGAAGAACTTCTCAAGATCGAAAACCTTTACGAGGCAGCTAATACAACGCTGATTGGCTATCTCAATAACTCGGTGCGAGCCAAAGAGCTCTTTAAGCGCGATAAAGATTATGTTGTCATGAACGGCGAGCTATTGATCGTTGATGAGCACACAGGCCGCATGCTTGCAGGCCGCCGCTACAGCGAAGGACTTCACCAAGCCCTCGAAGCGAAAGAGCGCATTGAGATCAAGGATGAAAACCAGACTCTTGCAACAATTACTCTGCAGAATTACTTCCGCCTCTACCAAACTATTTCAGGTATGACCGGTACTGCAATGACAGAAGCATCTGAATTCCATCAAATCTACAAGCTCGGTGTAGTTCCCATCCCTACAAACCGCGATATGCAACGTATTGATCAGCCAGATTTGGTCTATAAATCAGAAGCTGGAAAATTCGCTGCAGTTACTCGCGACATTGTCGATCGTCACCGCAAGGGACAACCTGTTCTTGTAGGTACTGTCAGCGTGGAAAAGTCTGAAGAACTCTCTGCATTCTTGAAGAAGGCCGGAGTTCCTCACGAAGTACTCAATGCAAAGCATCACGAGCGTGAAGCGGCGATTGTGGCTCGTGCAGGCACCAAGGGCGCAGTCACTGTTGCAACTAATATGGCAGGCCGCGGAACCGACATCATGCTCGGCGGTAACCCTGAATTTATGGCTGACTTTGAACTACAGCGTCGCGGCATTTCACCAGTTGATAATCCAACTGAATATGAATCTGCGTGGCCAGCAGAAATTGCAAAGCAGAAAGCTGCTATTGCTAAGGAACACGAAGAAGTTGTATCTCTCGGTGGCCTCTATGTATTAGGTACCGAGCGCCACGAATCACGTCGTATCGATAACCAGTTGCGTGGTCGTTCAGGTCGCCAAGGCGATCCCGGCGAATCACGTTTCTATCTCTCACTTCAAGATGATTTGATGCGTCGCTTCAACTCAGGAATCGTCGAGCGCGTACTCGCTGCAGCCGGTCTGCCTGAAGATGAACCGATTGAATCGAAGATGGTCTCTAACGCCATCCGATCTGCACAGACTCAAGTAGAAGCTCAGAACTTTGAAATCCGTAAGAACGTCTTGAAGTATGACGATGTCATGAACCGCCAGCGTGAAGTTATTTATGGTGAACGTCGATTGGTACTCGAAGGAAAAGATATTGGCGTTCAGGTCAATGACTTTGTTGCCGACACTCTTTCAGCATATGTTAATGCCGCATCACAACAGGGTTATGGCGAAGATTGGGACCTCGAACAACTATGGACAGCGCTCAAGCTGCTCTACCCAATTTCATTTACACCAGAGCAGATCATCGCCGAAGTTGGTTCTGCTGCTGCCCTTGATGTTGATTTCCTTGAATCTCGCATTATCGATGATGCTGCAAAAGCTTACAAAGCTCGCGAAGAAGAACTTGGCACCGACGTTCTACGCGAACTCGAACGCAAAGTTCTGCTCTCAGTTCTCGATCGCAAATGGCGCGAGCATCTCTACGAGATGGATTACCTCCAAGAAGGAATCGGGCTTCGTGCAATGGCACAGCGCGATCCATTGGTTGAATATCAGCGTGAAGGTTACGAACTCTTCTCAGCGATGATGGATGCAATTAAGGAAGAGCTTGCAAGCCTTGTCTTTAACGTTGAAGTAACTATTGAAGGCGATGGCTCAGAGGTCAAAGCTCGTGGAGTAGAAGAGAAGCCTGTACAGGCTCAAAAGCTTCAGTACACAGCCGCTGATGAAAACGGTGTCGCAACATCAACTGATGTCTCGCGCAACAGCCCATGTCCGTGTGGCTCCGGTAAGAAATTTAAGCGCTGCCACGGCGCCGCTTAAATAGCCCAAACTAAATCATCTCTAAAGCGGTGCAGAGCCACCGACCATCAACACCTTCAAATCGAATCACTACTGCGCGTAAGCGATCACCATAGCGAATCAGAATAGTGTTCTCACAAATTCCATCAAGCGGTTGCGATTGATGAATACTCTTGATTTTTCCAATCTCGGTCTGGCTTCCTGAGTTCTTAAGAAGTTCCATATAGATCACTCGATGACACCAGCGGATCAATTGCGCTGGCTGTCTGCGTCCTGCCCAGATCTCAACAACGCTCACAATGAACTTCATCGTCCATATATGAATATCGGGTAACTCAGATGCCGATGTAGGAACTGGCATTTCATCTGGTTCGAGATCTTCTCCAAATATAGATGGAACTAGATATAGCTTGGCTTTCTGCTCGAACTTTTCTCGTGGTGGAGGAGCAAAGAGATCAAGAACGGGATGGCTCCAGAGAGAGCGATCTTCTGTACTTGAAATCAATTGCATCCAAGGGCGTTGTATGGTTTCTGTGCGTTCTTGAGGCTCTGTTGTCATGGATGGATGGTGCTGTTCGTATTAGAACCCCGAATCATCCAAACGTGCTAACTCCACTAGCACTTTAGAAGTAGTGTGCATAAGTAGCTAGCAAAGCCATCTCTACTCTTTACTCTGCGCCGCATGCCTTCCAAGAAGATTTCATATTCACGCCTCTTAGTCTCAATCGCACTCTGCACAGCAGCTCTTATTGCATCGTATGCAATGTCGATTGCAGCAAATCACACTCAAAAATTCTGGGTTCTCCTGCACCCCGTTGCTGCTGGAACTCAACTTGATGCAAGCGACTTGGGTTTTCAAAAAGTCGCACTCGGTGCATCAGCTGTGCACTATCTATCTGAGCATTCCAATCCCATCGGCTCAATTACTCTGCGAAAACTTTCGACTGGTGAATTGCTTGAAGACTCAGCTCTGACAGATGACTCTCAAGCCATGACCCACCAACAGATCAGCATTAGTGTGAGATCAGTAGATATCCCCTCGACCGTTGCAGCAGGAGATGTTGTGACCATCTTTCAGCTTCATGATGCAAAAAATGGAGAAGCGCCAGAACAACCACATCACATTGCAAGCGGTGTTTTTATTACTTTCATTGGTCGCAAAGGTTCAAACTTTGGGGGAGAAGTAGCACTTACCATCTCGATTGATCGCGAAGTTGTAGGTGATCTCTTAGATGCAACCACCAGCGGACGTTTGGTAGTTGTGCAATCTCATGGCTGAACCACAGCCTCAGATCGCAGTCACGGCAATTCGTGATCCTGATTCAGAAGGCTTTATAGCCAGCACTCTCTTCTCGCAAGGCTGGAGCATTAACTTTCGCGCACTCGACTGCCAATCTCTGCTCGGATTTCTCAACGATATCGAGAGCGCACAATGGGTGCTTCTTATCTCAACTGATTGTGAAGGTCTCACTCCGGAGATTCTTCTGCACCTACGAAAAGTAACGAAGCAGGTAATTCTCTTTCAGGCATCTACCGAAAACTCTTCATATCCTGATGCCATTGCTGTACCTGATTCACCTCTTAATCTCATTGCTCTCATGCGCGGAACTCTGCGATCTCCTCTGATTCGTTCGACCCTTCACAGAGAAGGAGCACGAAGAGCAAAGGTCATCGCTATCGGATCATGCTCTGGCGGGATTGGTTGCACGACCTTTGCAATTAATCTCGCTTCAGAGATTGCGGCCCAGAGTAAGAAGACTGCACTCATCGATGCTCACGCTTTTACACCATCAATTGCTGCGCTACTTGGACAACGGGGTTTGCAACAAAGTAGTGAACTTCGCCAAATTGCCCCTGGACTGTGGGCGGGGGAGTTAACTCGTGCAGAAATCTCTGAAGGAATCGATTCACTCGATCGCAGTACCTCTGATTTCGACTGTGTGATTATCGATATCGGGACTATTCGTGATCTTGCTTCCAATTTATCTGGCAAGCGTTGGTCGAGCGAGGCGCTCATCTGGGTCAGCAATAACGCTGACGAACTCATTCTTCTGTCGACTGGCGATACCTTAGGTATTGAAAGACTTAAATCGCTCACCGTAGAGCTCGCTACAAATTCCATAAAGCCTGCAATCTCATTCCTTCACGTGCAACGCCCGCTCGAGAAACGATCTGGCGGCAATAGTGAAAAATTCTTGAAGTTAGTGACTCCGTTGCGTCCTCGTCGAATTCTCCAATTGCCTCACGATGCTCGCACCCTTCATGCAGCCGAAAGTGAGCAGATGACGCTTCTCGAATCGAATGAGAGGAGTCCTTTGCGCAAGGCGATAGCGCGAATAGCCGGTGAAGTAATCTCTTAACCTCTTATAGGCTTAGCTCATGCGTGGATATGTGGCAATGACTGCCAAAGAGGTGCAAGAGTTTCTTGCAACCGGCACCTTTGATGTCTCTGATATCTATGCGCCTACTTCTCAATTTATTGTCGATAACCAAGACCTTGATGATGAAGAGATTGAATACACGCTCTCCATGGTTGCTGCTGAAGATGCAGTCGAAATGAAGACATCTGGTTCAGGTGCTGCATGTGTTCTTGCCTTTGAAATTCCCGCAAACATCATCTCTGAAAGTCACGATATGTCAGTCTCGCTATCGGCCCCACTGCAGTGGGAGAACGTAGATTGCCTCTTTGAAGTCTCTAGCGATGGCGAAGAACTCACCTGGTTTGCAACACAGGAAATTGCTGAAAATATTCAAGGTTGGCTGCGGTAATTTCTTATGGCCTCGATTGAAGAATATGTACGCGACCGAAGTCCGCTATCGTCCGAACAGATCTATCGCCTTCGCGAACTCATTGCCGATTGGCAACTGCTCTCAGATCTCTCTTTTGCAGATCTGATTCTCTGGGTTCCACTTCGCAAAGATTTTAAGAGTTGGCCAACGGGTTACGTTGCAGTTGCACATATCCGTCCAACAACA
>CAIPLJ010000036.1 GCA_903865885.1 uncultured Actinomycetes bacterium
TAGTTGCCATCCACATCTTTGATATTTCGGACCCATTGATTTTCATCATCGAGTTTCCATGTCGAGTAATCGTCAGAAACAGAATCATCCAGAATTCCACGTAATCGGTCCTTATGTTTCTCTGATTCAATACTTACTAAAGATTCAACGCGGCGATCGAGGTTTCGCTGCATCATATCTGCGCTTCCGATGAAGTAATCCTCTGCTCCGTTATTACGGAAGTAGTAGATACGTGAATGCTCAAGGAAGCGACCAAGAATTGAGCGAACCTTGATATTTTCGCGACGAGCTGGAGTATTTAGTTGAAGGGAGCAAATACCGCGGACGATGATTTCAACTTTTACGCCGGCGTCTGCTGCTTCATAAATCGCACCAACCACCTCTTCATCCAAGAGTGAATTGAGTTTTAAACGAATCCAGGCTGGCTTGCCATCGAGATGATGACGAGTTTCGCGCTTTATGCGCATTAAGAGGCTCTTACGCAAACTATGAGGCGCAACCAGTAAACGTGAATATTCGTGTTTAGTTGAGTGCCCAGAGAGTTCATTAAATAGCCGAGAGAGGTCCTCACCAAGAACAGGATCTGCACTGAGAAGACCAAGGTCATCGTAGAAGCGGGCGGTCTTTGGGTTGTAATTTCCTGTACCAACGTGCGAGTAACGCCGAAGAGTTTCACCTTCTTCGCGAACCACCAGGGATAATTTGGCGTGAGTTTTCAAACCCATCAAACCATAAACTACGTGGACACCAACCTCTTCCAGTTTTCTTCCCCAGCGCACATTGGCCATCTCATCAAAGCGCGCACGAATTTCGATAACTGCTAAGACTTGCTTTCCTGCCTCAGCTGCTTCAATCAAAGCTTCCACAATCGGTGAATCACCTGATGTGCGATAGAGAGTCTGCTTTATCGCTAAAACGTGAGGATCTTGCGCCGCATTCTCTAGAAACTTTACGACAGAAGAGGTAAAGGATTGGTATGGGTGGTGCAGAAGAATTTCACCTTTGCGCAGGGCTGCAAAGTAAGTATCCGTTGAGTTTGGATCGACATCGCGAAGTTCGGGCGCTGTCTCGCTTCTGAAGGGTTTGTACTTCAATTCAGGAAAATCGAGATCGGCAATTTGATTGAGGCTTCGTAAATCTAAGGGACTCTCATATTTGATGACATCGTGTGGCTCGATCTGGAGTTCATCCATGAGCTCGTTGAGAACCTGGGTATTAATTACTTTATCTACCTCAAGGCGGACAGGTGGCCCAAAGCGACGACGTGTGAGCTCCTTCTCCATTGTTTCAAGGATGTCATCAGTCTCTTCTTCATCGAGATCAAGATCCTGATTTCGGGTAACGCGGAAAAAGAAGTGATCCTTGAGAGTCACTCCTGGGAAGAGCTCTGCCAGGTGTTCAGCAATCAATTCGTCAATCAGGACAAATCTAAATTTAGCTGTGTCGGATGTTCGGATAAATCGCGGTAAGTTTGTTGGAACTTTTACTCTAGCAAAGCTGATATCAAAATCTTCACTTGATGCGATATTGATTCCAACGTTCAGTGAAAGCCCAGAGATATATGGGAAAGGGTGTGATGGATCAACAACGAGGGGAGTCAGTACTGGGAAGATGCGTTTGTTGTAGTAATCCTTGAGATGATCACGTTCATCTTGTGTGAGTTCACCAATCTTGAGAAATTCAATTCCGTGTTGGGCTAACTCAGGGATGATGTCATCTCTAAAGCGTTCAGCTTGGATCTGCACAAGTTCTTGTGTGCGCTTCAGGACAATCTTCAACAATTCTTTAGGTGTATATCCGGCGCTATTGGGGGTTGTTACTCCTCGTTCTATCTTGGCTTTGAGAGATGCAACACGAACCATAAAAAATTCATCAAGGTTTGAAGAAAAGATTGCTAGAAATCGCACTCGCTCAAGAAGTGGGATTGTGGGATCTTCGGTGAGCTCGAGGACTCGCGTATCAAAGTCGAGCCAAGTCAGTTCTCGGTCTTGGAAGCTCGCAATCTGATTTTTCACTGTCTAATCTTGGCGCAGAAGTGTGAATAACAGGTAATCGGTCTATGAACGGGTGCTGGAATTGTGAGGCGGGTCGGGCTCGAACCGACGACGACCGAATTATGAGTTCGGGGCTCTAACCAACTGAGCTACCGCCTCGTCGTGAGCAATCTTACGGGGTGGCTCATTAGGATAACGCCATGATTCATCTGAGCCAGGCGCGTTCTTCAATTATTTTCGAACAAGAAGGTGAATCACTTCGAATTCTCTACTGGGGCAAAAAGCTAGGCGCAATCACCGAACAGAACACTGAATCAATCCGTGCGGCACTAACCAAACCTGCATTTCATGGCGGCCTCGATGTAGCACCGGGCAATCTCATTCTGCGCGAACATTCTCGCGGATGGATTGGGCATCCTGCACTTCGTGGACATCGTGGGGGAACAGGCGCATCAAATTCATTTACCGTAAAGAGCGCGACACAAAAAGATCAATCAATGGTCGCAGTTTTTGCAGATGCAATCGCTGGAATTGAAATTGAGATTACCTACACGCTGACACCTTCTGATGTTGTATTGATGGATGCGAAGGTAACTAATACTGCAGAGGGTGATTACTTCCTTGAGCACTTCCTCAACTGGCTTCCACTTCCCGAACAAGCAAATGAAGTTCTCGATTTCTATGGACATTGGACGAAAGAGCGTCAACCGCAGCGTCGTTCCATTGATTACGGACTTATTACCCGCGAAGGTTTTGAAGGTCGATCAGGTCACGATTACACAATTACTCAGGTAGCGCTCAATCATGCGACTGGGTTCCGTCACGGCGAAGCGTGGTCACTTGCGATGGCATGGTCTGGAAACAATATTCATCATGTCGAACGATTGATTGATGGACATAAATCAATCGGAGCTGGCGAGTACTTGTTGCCAGGTGAAGTTATTTTGAAGAAGGGCGAGAGCTATATGGCACCTCGCGCGATTGCATCATTTAGTGACCGCGGTCTGGATGGTTTAACGAATAACCATTACTCATGGATTCGCGCGCGCAAGAACCACATTACGAAGGTTCGTCCTCGTCCATTGACGCTAAATATGTGGGAGGCGGTCTACTTCGATCACAACGAAGAAGGCATTCGCAAGATGGTTGATAAGGCTGCTGAAATCGGAGTCGAAAGAGTTGTTCTCGATGATGGCTGGTTTGGTTCTCGCCGCAACGATCGTGCAGGTTTAGGCGATTGGGTTGTATCTAAGGATGCATGGCCAAATGGACTTGGTCCCATCATCAAATACATCAACGACAAGGGCATCGAATTTGGCTTATGGTTTGAAGGCGAGATGGTCAACCGCGACTCTGATTTATATCGCGCACACCCTGATTGGATTCTGCAAGAACCAGGGCGCCTGCCGATTGAAGGTCGTTGGCAGCAAGTTCTCGACCTCACAAAAGAGGGTGCTTATAACCATGTGCTTAACCAAGTAGATGCGGTCTTAAGCGCTCACA
>CAIPLJ010000037.1 GCA_903865885.1 uncultured Actinomycetes bacterium
ACTTGTTGTTGCGACACCACTGTTATTGCGCGAACTCATTGATAAGGGCGTCATTCCAAAGAATTCAGCCCTTGTGACCAAACTTGCGATATTAGTTGGTGCACTTGCTGTACTTGATGCAGCCTTTAATATCTTTGGCCGTTGGTTCTCAGCGCGTATCGGTGAAGGCCTTATCTATGACCTTCGCTCAGAAGTCTTTGCACATATTCAGCGACAATCCATCGCATTCTTTACACGCACACAGACAGGTGCGCTGATATCTCGCATCAATTCAGATGTCATGGGAGCCCAGCAAGCATTTACCGGCACTCTCTCTGGTGTCGTCAGCAATATCGTCTCACTCGTTCTAGTAGTCACAACGATGATGATTCTTTCCTGGCAGATCACTGTAGTTTCACTCCTTCTCCTACCTCTCTTTCTTTTGCCTACAAAGTGGGTTGGAAAGCAGATTCAAGCGTTGACGCGCGATGCATTTAATCTCAATGCAACGATGTCGAGCACTATGACAGAGCGCTTTAACGTCTCAGGTGCGCTCCTTGTAAATCTCTACGGTAAGCCAGCGAAGGAAGAGAACTTCTTCCGCACTAGAGCTCGAAAAGTTGCAGATATCGGAATCCAAACTGCGATGCTTAACCGAGTCTTTTTCGTTGGTATTACAAGCGTCGCAGCCGTCGCAACTGCCTTTGCATATGGAATTGGTGGCCACCTAGCTATCAGTGGTGCAATTTCGGTGGGAACACTTCTTGCCATTACGGCGCTTTTGATCCGACTCTATGGACCGCTAACAGCACTCTCTAATGTCCGCATCGACGTGATGACATCTCTCGTATCTTTTGAACGGGTCTTTGAAGTGCTAGATCTACAGCCAATGATTACCGATAAGCCTGGCGCCAAGACTTTAGACCGCAAAAATCTCTCCATCGCATTTAACGATGTTGCATTCTCTTATCCAAAGGCACAAGACATCTCACTTGCCTCTCTTGAATCTGCTTCACGACCAGAGACTATTGAAAGCGGGGAAGTACTCCGAGGAATCTCCTTCGATGCACCTGCTGGAACTCTGACTGCAATTGTTGGACCTTCAGGTGCGGGAAAGACGACTATGAGTGCGCTCCTTCCTCGTCTCTACGATGTAACGCGCGGATCAATAACAATCGATGGGGAAGATATTCGAGATTTCACGGTGCAATCTCTTCGTGATTCCATCGGCGTTGTGATGCAAGATGCTCATCTTTTCCATGAATCGATTTCAGAAAATCTTCGCTACGCTAAGGAAGATGCCACCGAAGAAGAGATGGTTGCGGCATGTAAAGCTGCTCAAATTTGGGATCTCATCTCTACTTTGCCTAATGGTTTCGACACAATGGTGGGCGAACGAGGACATCGACTATCTGGTGGAGAGAAGCAACGCTTAGCAATAGCCCGTTTACTTCTCAAAGCACCTGCCATTGTTATTCTCGATGAGGCGACAGCGCACCTTGACTCAGAGAATGAAGCGCTAGTTCAAGAGGCGCTCAAGCATGCGCTCAAGGGAAGAACATCAATTGTCATTGCGCACAGACTCAGTACCGTTATGGAAGCAGATCAGATTCTTGTCTTAGAGAAGGGGCTGATTGTCGAACGTGGTCGACATGAAGACCTTATCTCGCAGGGTGGTTTGTATTCAGAGCTCTTTGCGCGTCAAGACATCACTACGATTGAGAAAACGTCCGTAACCGATTAACCCTGCAAAGAAGATCCACTGCAGTGCGTATGCCATATGAGGACCATCAGATAGCTCTGGCAGTTGGGCGCTGACCTTTGGTGTCAGTGCTGAATCTGAACCGTCAATCAAATCGATATAGAAATTCTCAGACTCTGTACCAGATTGCGCATTGGCTTTGGCAATCAATCCAGTTGATGATCCTTGGGGGATTGCAAAAAATGAACCTTGAGGCAGTGATGAATCTAAACGCAATCGCCCGGTGATTGAGACTTGCTCAGAAGGAATTAAAGGTAGTTCGGGGCGCGTTGTAGCGCTGGCACCGGCTTTTACCCATCCGCAATCGACCCAGAAAGTTTCTCCTTCTACATCCGTAAATCGCGTGAGAAGTTCAAAGCCGTAGACACCATCAGAGTATGAATTGCGAAGCAGAATTTGTGACTTTCCGTCAAAGGATCCGCTAACTGTTACAGGCTGCCATTCATGAACTGTGACATTGCCAGTCACGCTTCGAAGCTCAACGGGCTCCATACTCGAATTGGTCTCGATGAGAAAGTTCCTCGCATGTCGTGCAACGCCTCGGTGATATTGCCATTGCGCCGCCCATAAGCAGAGTGCGATTAGAAGGATTGCTAGTAAAGATTTGAGAATTGAATACTTTTCGCGCTGTATTGAACTACTCAATTCCTCGCGGCCTCTTCTTCAAGATTGATGCACCTGGAATAACGGTTTCGCGACCGGCATTTGCAACAACGACTGCGATGTAAGGAAGAGTCACAGCTCCAAGGAGAGCAAACCAACGGAACGGACTAGGCAGTACAACGGTAAGAATGAAGCAGGCTGTTCGAATCATCATCGAGATGAAATAGCGACGTTGTCTCGCAGACTGGTCAGTAGATAAGCCTTTTGGCGCGCTAGTGATGTCATATACGTCATCTTCTTTAGCCATGGCGCAACAGTAGGGTAGTTTTCTCTCATGAGCGACTCGACCTCGATTGCACTTGTTACCGGCGGAAATCGTGGAATCGGTTTAGCAATTGCGACAGCACTCAAGGCAGCAGGTCATCGCGTCGTAGTCACATATCGCAGCGGAACGCCTCCAGTGGGTTTCGATTCAGTGCAGATGGATGTCACAGATTCTGAAAGCATTGAAGCAGGTTTTGCAAAAATTGAGGCAGAAATTGGTCAACCTGAAATCATCGTAGCTAATGCAGGTATTACAAAAGATACCTTGGTCTTACGAATGACTGATGAAGATTTTGAATCTGTTATTAATGCAAATCTCACCGGAGCATTTCGCGTCAGCAAGCGCGCAACTAAAGGTCTACTTAAATTAAAACGCGGTCGCTTGATTTTTATCGGTTCCGTTGTCGGGGGAGTAGGGGCTGCCGGTCAAGTTAATTACTCTGCTTCAAAGTCTGGTCTGGTCGGGATGGCGCGATCTTTCGCTCGCGAGCTTGGCAGTCGCGGCATTACTTCAAATGTGATTGCTCCAGGATTTGTCGAGACAGACATGACAGCAGAACTCGATGACAAGCGCCGTTCAGATATCGCCGCACAAGTTCCACTTGCACGTTTCTGCACTGCCCAAGAAATTGCAGATGTAGTTGCTTTTATTGCATCGCCACAGGCGAGCTATATCACCGGTGCCATCATTCCTGTTGATGGCGGATTAGGAATGGGTCACTAAGCATGGGCATCCTTCAAGGCAAGAATATTCTCGTCACTGGCGTTCTCACTGATGGCTCTATCGCATTTCATATTGCGAAGATTGCACAAGAAGAAGGCGCGACTGTCCTTCTGACAGGTTTTGGTCGCGCCCTTAGTCTGACAACTCGTATTGCAGGTCGACTTCCACAAACACCACCAATTATCGAACTCGATGTGACCAATCAAGAGCACCTCGATGGATTGGCTGCCGAAGTGAAGAAACATGTGCCACATCTCGATGGCGTTGTGCACTCCATCGGATTCGCACCCGAGGCAGCGCTGGGTGGCAACTTTCTCAATACTGCGTGGGAAGATGTTGCAACAGCAGTTCACGTCTCCGCATACTCTCTTAAGTCACTCACCATGGCATGCAAACCAACTTTTCAAGGTGGCGCATCAGTTGTTGGACTCGACTTTGATGCGCAAGTTGCCTGGCCGAAGTACGACTGGATGGGAGTTGCAAAGGCGGCTCTTGAATCCACATCTCGCTACTTAGCGCGTGATCTTGGCGCTGAAAATATTCGTATCAACCTTGTTGCAGCAGGTCCTATTCGCACGATGGCTGCTAAATCAATTCCAGGCTTTGATGAATTTGAAAAGGTCTGGAACGATCGCAGCCCTCTCGAATGGGATGTCACAGATCCCGTTCCTGCAGCAAAGGCAGCAGTTGCTCTCTTAAGTGATTGGTTCCCAAAGACAACTGCCGAAATCATCCATGTCGATGGTGGGCTTCATGGAATGGGCGCATGACTGAAGTCATCGCCCTATATGGAATGGGCGCATGACTGAAGTCATCGCCCTATATGGAATGGGCACTTAATCACGCACGGATTTTCCATTCCCAGCCCGCTCAGGTAGCCTTACCCACAGACCAGTAGCCACGGCTGCTGCAAGAGGAGCTCACCGCTCCCACCTCTACTGCTTCGGCGGATTGGTTAGTCGGAAGTAAACCTGTGAAAGGTTTTACTCTCCCTATGCGGTGCGCGATTTCTGCGGCAACTTGGATACTCAAGAACCGAACATAGGAGCAGAAATCACAACAGAGCCGCGCATTAACGACCGTATCCGCACACCCCAGATTCGTCTCATCAATTACACCGGTGAACAAGTTGGAGTTGTAGATATCGAAGCAGCGCTAGCAATGGCAGATGAAATCGGATTAGATCTCGTTGAGATCGCGCCCGAAGCAAATCCGCCAGTGTGCAAGATCATGGACTTCGGCAAGTACAAGTACCAGGAAGCACAGAAAGCTCGCGAAGCACGTCAGAACCAGACCCACATTGTGGTGAAGGAAGTGCGTATGACACCAAAGATTGAAAATCACGACTACGAGACAAAGCGCTCGGCAGTCGAGAAGTTCCTTAAAGGTGGCGACAAGGTGAAGATCACGATGAAGTTCCGTGGCCGTGAACAAACACGTCCAGAGCTTGGGTTCAAACTCTTGCAACGTCTTGCAGAAGATGTGAAAGAGATTGCATTCGTGGAGTTCGCTCCTAAGCAAGAAGGTCGACAGATGACGATGGTTCTAGGACCAACGAAGAAGAAGACCGAAGCGGTAGCAGAACAGAAGGCGGCGCGAGCTGCCAAAGTAAAGGCTGCTGAAGAAGAAGCAGCTGCACACTAGTTTTCACAACGACGAAGTAACAGGAGAAGATAAATGCCAAAGATGAAAACCCACAGTGGTGCGAAGAAGACCTTCCGCGTCACAGGTACAGGAAAGATCATGCACGAGCGTGCAGGCAAGCGCCACCTTTTGGAGCACAAGTCATCACGCGTTACTCGTCGTTTGAGCCAAGAGTCATCAGCAAAATCAACCGTCACAATGACAGCCAAGCGCATGCTTGGTTTGAAGTAAGGGAGTCGACCAATGAGAGTCAAGCGCGGAGTACACGCAGCAAAGAAGCGTCGCACAACTCTTGAACGTGCAGCCGGATATCGCGGTCAACGTTCACGTCTTTTCACAAAGGCGAAAGAGCAAGTTACGCACTCAATGGTTTACGCCTTCAACGATCGTAAAGATAAGAAGGGCGATTTCCGTCAGCTATGGATTCAGCGTATTAACGCTGCAGCCCGCGAAAATGGAATGACCTACAACCGCTTCATCCAGGGCCTTAAGGCATCTGGCCTTGAAGTAGATCGTCGCGTTCTTTCAGATATCGCAACGAATGATCCAGCAGCATTTAAGGTTCTCGTGGATGTTTCACGCAAGAACCTTCCTGCAGCATAAGTAATACATACCAATGATTGAGAGCCTTCACTCGCCACATGTTGCGCGAGTGAAGGCTCTTATTGGTTCTAAGGGTGCAAAAGAGCGTCGCGAACAAGGCCTCTTTGCCGCCGAAGGTGTGCAATGTGCACGCGAGGCTCTGACATCCACAAGCGGGCCGCAATTAAAGCTTCTCTACGGTACAGAAACTGGCCTCTCGAAAATTTCTGAGCTCGACCTTTCTAGCGTTGAGATCGTTGAAGTAAGCGATGCGGTTATGAAAGCAATGTCAGATACCGTCTCACCACAGGGTTTAATCTCACTCTGTTACAAACCTGATTCCGACTTCGCAGAATTATCTGCCACGGGTTCTTCACGATTTATTTACCTGCATGAAATTCAAGACCCAGGCAATGCCGGAACAATACTGCGTACCGCAGATGCAATGGGCAGTTCAGCTGTGATCACATCGCCCGATTCAGTCGATATGTACTCACCTAAAGTCGTTCGTGCGACCGCTGGTTCTCTGTGGCACATTCCAGTATTTGAAGGTATTACATTTAATCGTGTAGATAAGCAATTCCCTTCAATTGCCAGATACCTTCTCTCATCCCATGCAACGAAATCAATTCTGGATATCTCGGTTTCTGGAGATTGCATAGCGATCTTTGGAAATGAAGCCAGGGGAGTAGATGCAGCTGCGTTGGGAGCAAGCGTTACAGAAGTGACTATTCCAATGGCCGGACGTGCCGAGAGTCTCAACTTATCCGCTGCCGCTTCCATCGTTATGTTCACCCTTTCTTCAAAGGTGGCAGGTTAGAATTACCTCCATGAATCCGGCAGATATCGCATCGTGGATTAGCGATGCTCAGAAAGCTTTCTCTGCCGCATCTGACCTCGATCAACTCAAGGTCGCACGTTTAGCCCACACAGGCGACAAGGCTCCAATCTCACTTGCAAGCCGCTCACTCGGAACTCTCTCTCCAGAAGAAAAAGCGTCGGCTGGAAAACTCATTGGAGACGCAAAGGCTGCAATTGCGGAGGCACTTGCCAGCGCTACTGACAAACTTGAAGCTTCTCGCGATGCCAAGGTTCTACTCGAAGAAGTTGTTGATATTACATTGCCCGTCCAGCGTACTCACCGTGGTGGTCTGCACCCAATCTCGATTATCAAGAATGAGATCTCTGATTTCTTTATCGAACAAGGTTATGCCGTTGAAGAAGGTCCAGAACTCGAATCCGGTTGGCTCAACTTTGATGCTCTCAATATTCCTGCCGATCACCCAGCACGCACTATGCAAGATACATTTTTCATTGAACCTGTTGAATCCGGAGTAGTTCTCCGTACTCATACTTCACCAGTTCAAATTCGCACTATGTTGACGCAAGAACCACCAATTTATGTCATCTGCCCTGGTCGTACATTTCGCGCCGACGAACTCGATGCAACACATAGCCCTGTATTCCATCAAGTAGAAGGACTTGTTGTTGATAAGGGAATCACGATGGCTCACCTCAAGGGGACTCTCGACAACTTTGCGCGTCACATGTTTGGCCCCGATGTCACAACGCGTCTTCGTCCATCCTTCTTTCCATTTACCGAACCAAGTGCCGAAGTAGATATCTTCTTCAATAATCGCTGGATCGAATGGGGCGGTTGCGGAATGGTCAATCCAAAGGTCCTCGCTACCTGCGGAATCGACACAGATGTCTATAGTGGTTTTGCATTTGGAATGGGACTTGAACGCACACTGATGGTTCGTCATGGAATCACTGATATGCACGACATCGTGGAAGGCGACCTGCGTTTTACTCGCCAGTTCGGAGTTGGACTCTAAATGCGCGCACCTTTATCGTGGATCAAAGAGTTCGTCGATATTCCCACATCAATCACTGCTGAACAGATTTCTGATGGACTCATTCGCGTTGGATTTGAAGTGGAAGAGATCATCAAGCAAGGCGCCGATTTAACTGGCCCTCTCGTATTTGCAAAGGTTTTGAGCATTGAGGAAATCACCGAATTTAAGAAACCGATTCGATATGTGGGAATCGATTGCGGCGAAAAAACGACGCGCTATGTTATTTGTGGTGCTACAAACTTTGCAGTGGGCGACCTCGTTGTGGCAGCACTTCCAGGTGCAGTATTGCCTGGAGATTTCGCAATCGGAGCACGCGAGACGTATGGCAAAACCTCCAATGGCATGATCTGTTCTGCTCGCGAACTTGGTTTGGGCGAAGATCATTCAGGAATTATGACCTTTACCGAAGGCACGGTAAAGATTGGCGATGATGCAATCGCAGGCTTGATGATTAATGACGTCATCTTCGATGTAGCGGTCAATCCTGATCGTGGATACGCACTGAGTATCCGCGGAATCGCTCGTGAAGTAGCGGGTTCACTCGGTTTGAAATTCTCAGATCCCGTTGACGCTTTGCGTGAACTTACATTTGCTGAGACCGGTAAAGGCGTAACGGCAAAAATCGCTGATAAGTCAACTGCCTCAGTCTTCTACTTGCGCACACTTTCCAAGTTCGATCCCTCAGCAACTACTCCGCTTTGGATGCGCCGTCGTATCGAAAAGATGGGGATGCGCTCGATCTCACTGGTTGTCGATGTCACCAACTACGTAATGCTCGAATTAGGTCAGCCGCTCCACGCATTTGATAAATCAAAGATCAAAGGTGGACTCACCATTAAGCGCGCAGGTAAGGCCCAACCATTTACAACTCTCGATGGGCAAGTGCGCCAACTCGATCCCGATGACCTCATGGTCTGTGATGATGAGCAACCACTCGCACTTGCAGGAACTATGGGTGGTGCAACCTCTGAAATTTCTGCAACAACTACAGAGATAGCCCTCGAAGCAGTGCGCTTTGATCCCATTTGCGTTGCCAAGAATTCACGTCGCCACAAGTTGTCATCTGAAGCCTCACGACGACTCGAGCGCAGCGTTGATCCCTCGCTTGCTCAATATGCCTCTGCTCGCTTTGTGCAATTGCTGACTGAAAACAGTTCAGCGGTGCATGTTGCAACCGTTGTAGATGGGGAACCTCGTTTCTCGCCTGTCGTAAAGCTTGATCCGGCCTACATAACTCGCACACTTGGCGTTGAAGTGGCACCTGCCACGATCGCCGAGGTTCTTCGAACCATCGGGTGTGATGTCAATGAGAAGAGCTTTGAAGTAGATCCGCCTGCATGGCGTTCAGATCTGCTTACACCTGCAGATTTCACCGAAGAAGTAGCGCGCATGATTGGCTACGACAAGATTCCATCTATCTTGCCGCCTCGTCCATTGCACGCATCCCTCACTCCAACGCAGAAGCGTCGTCGTGCGATAGCGCAGATGCTGGCAAGCCGAGGGTTAGCTGAGGTTCAGACCTTCCCATTTACAAATCAAGAGACTATAGATTCGATGGGCTTTGTCGGCGAACGTGCTGCAACATATCGAATTGCAAATCCTATGTCTGAAGAATTTCCATTGATGCGCGTGCATCTGGTTCCAGGTCTGATTGAAGTTGCACAGCGCAATATCAGCCGTGGCGCAAAAGATTTCGCTATTTTCGAGATGGGCTCAATTTTCCGAAGTTCACAAAAGTTGGTTCCATTCATCTCGCCAAATATTTCCAAGCGTCCTGACCAGAAGATCATCGATCAAATCTTTGCAAGCGTTCCGCCTCAGGCCTATCACGTTGCTGGACTCTTGGTTGGAAAAGTCGAGAATGAAGATTGGCAAGGGAAGGCTCGCGCATATACTTGGCAAGATGCAATCGCGTATGCACAAGACATCCTGCAACTCTGCAATCTTCAATGGACTGTAAAACGCTCTGACTTTGCTCCATGGCATCCTGGTCGCTGCGCAGAACTCATTGTTGATGGCAAGGCTGTCGCACATGCCGGCGAACTCCATCCGCGCATCGTTGCAAAATATGGTTTGCCTGAACGTTCAGTCGCTTTTGCCGTAGGCCTAAGTACGCTCCCAGATTCAGGCCTTGTTCGTCCAACAACTGTTGGCACTATGCCTGCAGCGCTCCAAGATGTTGCGCTCATTGTTGACGCAGAAGTCACAGCAGCCCAAGTGGAGACTGCACTCCGCTCTGGTGCAGGCGAGCTCCTTGAATCCATCACTCTCTTTGACCGTTACGACAAACTAGGCGATGGAAAGATTTCACTCGCTTTCTCATTGGTATTCCGAGCACCCGATCGCACGCTGACCGGCGCAGAAGTCACCGCCATGCGCGAATCCGCAGTCGCTGCCGCTGTTAAAGCCACAGGGGCTATTCTCCGTACTGCATAAATATGCACTTGATTGCATAAATATGCTATTGTTCGACCATGAAAATCGGTCTCATTGGAGCTAGCGGTTATGCAGGGGGCGAACTCCTGCGTCTTCTCGCCTTGCATCCCCATTTCGAAGTAAGTGCAATTACCGCGCATTCCAATGCGGGGGAGCAGATCACATCGGTGCATCCTCAATTGCAGAGTTATGCTGGAGAGAAGTTCAGTTCATTTTCTCCTAAAGATTTCTCTACCTGCGAGCTCGTCTTCTTAGCGCTTCCACATGGAGAGTCAGCAAAGATCATTTCTCAGCTTCCAGCAACGGTGAAGATTGTGGATCTCGGCGCTGATTACAGATTGGAAGATGCGCAAGCGTGGGTTAAATATTACGGTGGGGATTATGCGGGAGCCTGGACTTACGGGCTTGCAGATATTGAGCCTTTTAGATCCTTAGTTAAGGAATCAACCAAGGTTGCTAATCCTGGATGTTATGCAACATCGATTGCGCTGGGCGCTGCTCCTGCAGCTGGTATTGCAGATTTAACTGATGTGGTTGTTGTAGCAGCTTCAGGCACAACAGGTGCAGGCAGAAGTGCGAAGATTAATCTGATTGCAAGTGAGGTAGCAGGTTCTCTTACCTCGTATAAATTTGGGGGAGTACATCAACACACCCCAGAGATTGAACAGGCCCTGACCAAGATTTCCGGCGTTGATACAAAGATTTCATTTACACCCATTCTTGCTCCTATGCCAAGAGGAATCCTTTCTACTATTACTGCAAAGCTTGCGAAAGAGATTTCGACAGAGGCAGCGCATACGATTTACTCGGATTTCTTTGCGGATTCCCAATTTGTCACAGTCCTACCACTGGGTGTTATGCCAAAGACAGCGGCACTGACTGGCTCTAACCATGTACAGATTCAGGTTGCAGTTGATGAACACACCTCACGACTTGTTATCTCTGCTGCAATCGATAATCTTGGAAAAGGCGCTGCTGCTCAAGCTATCCAGAATGCAAATTTGATGTGTGGCTTCGATGAAGCTGCAGGACTTAATTTCGATGGGCTCGGCGTATGAGCAATTTTCCGAAAGGCTTTCGTGGCGCAGCAATAGCGGCAGGGCTGAAATCAAACGGTGCGTTGGATCTGACAATCATTGAAAATACTGGACCACTCTTTGACGCTGCAGCGGTCTACACATCAAATAAAGTTGTGGCAGCACCTGTCATCTGGTCTCGCGAAGTGACCAAGGGCAAGATTGTGCGTGCTGCTGTTCTTAACTCTGGTGGAGCAAATGCCTGCACTGGACCTCAAGGATTTTTGGACACTCATCGCACAGCTGAGAAAGCTGGAGAACTGCTCGGAATTTCATCCGGCGAAATTGTTATCTGTTCTACTGGTCTTATTGGCGAGCTTCTTCCGATGGATAAAATCATCTCGGGAATTGAAACTATCGCCACACATTTGAATGCTGATTCACTCGATGCTGTATCCCAAGCGATCATGACGACCGACTCTGTTCCTAAGGTAGCCCAAACCACCGTACACGGTGCAGAGTTTGCAGGAATTGCAAAGGGCGCCGGAATGCTCGCACCTGCCCTTGCAACCATGCTCTCTGTTGTGATGACTGATGCAGTTCTTCCGGGCGATGCGCAAGAGATTTTTACTCGCGTGACAAACCGGACGTATAACCGCATCGATTCTGATGGTTGTACCTCAACGAATGACACTGTGCTGCTCATGGGTAGTGGCGCCTCTGGCGTAACGCTCACAACAACAGAGTTTGAGTCAGCGCTGATGGATGTATGTGGGTCACTTGCTAGCCAGTTGATTGCAGATGCTGAAGGATCAACAAAGACAGTTGCTATAACGGTGAAAGGCGCTGCAACAGAATCAGATGCTCTTGAAGTAGCGCGCGCCTGTGCTCGTAATAATCTTTTGAAGTGCGCCATCTTTGGAGCAGATCCAAATTGGGGTCGGGTATTAGCTGCCGTTGGCACAGCTGATGCGCAGATGGATGCGCTCAACATCGATGTCATCCTGAACGGTGTTCATGTAGCGAAGCAATCAGCGCCCTTTGAGGATAAGAGTCTCGTCTCTTTTGCAGAGCGTCTCGTAAACCTTGAAATCAATCTCAACGTCGGTAACGCTTTTGCCACCGTGATGACCAATGATCTCTCTCATGATTATGTTGAAGAGAATTCGGCGTACTCCACATGATTGTTATTAAATTTGGCGGTCATGCTATGACTGATGAGCATGGTGCATTTGCCAAAGCCATCGCTGACGCAATCTCAACAGGAGTTGACCCTGTCATCGTTCATGGCGGTGGACCACAAATTGGGAGAGCACTGGAGGCTGCCGGAATAGACTCTGAATTCATTGGTGGTTTTAGAGTGACCAGTCCTGAAATCTTTGCTGTGGTCGAACATGTATTGGTAGATGAAGTAGGACCTGAAGTTGCAACGTCTCTCATCGCGCATGGCGTTGATGCAATCGCCATCTCTGGGCGCACTTCAGGAACTTTGATTGCAACACCTCTTACTTCTCTTGTTGATGGAACCCCTGCAGATCTTGGTCTCGTTGGAATAATTTCCTCTGTCAATCCACGTTCAATCACAGAATTGGTCGAGGCCGGAAAGGTTCCAGTTCTTTCACCTATTGCTTCTGACTCAAGTGGAACTATCGGATTTAACGTCAACGCAGATTTGGCAGCTGCAGCAATTGCAGGAAAGCTCGATGCACAATGGTTGATCATCATGACCGATGTTGAAGGTATTTATCGAAATTGGCCAGATAAGGCATCGTTAATCACATCCATTGGCGCTGTAGAACTTGAGTCAATGAAATCAACTTTTGCTGAAGGAATGGCACCTAAAGTGCAGGCATGCCTGGATGCCATTTCAGCTGGAGCAAAAGCGGTAAGAATTATTGATGGAACAGATCCATCAGCACTAAAGAGCGCCCTCATGGGCGAGGGCGGAACGCTGGTGGTCGCATGAAGCGTTGGCAGAAAGTTATTCAAGACAATTACGGAACACCGTCAATTGAGCTCGTCTCAGGCAAAGGCTCTGTCGTCAAAGATGCTCAAGGGAACACTTATCTAGATTTTCTAGCAGGTATTGCAACCAATGTTCTGGGTCACGCGCACCCTGCAGTAGTCACAGCTGTGAGCAAACAAGTTGCAACTCTCGGCCATGTCAGCAATTTCTATGCGCACCCAAATGTTTTGGAGTTAGCAGAGAGACTTCAGAAGATGACCGGAGATAAGAGCGCACGCATCTTCTTCTGTAACTCAGGAGCTGAAGCAAATGAAGCAGCTCTTAAGCTCTCTCGCAAGACTGGAAAGTTTAAGGTCGTTGCAACACAAGAGTCATTCCACGGCCGCACCATGGGAGCACTCTCGTTGACAGGGCAGCCATCGAAACGTAACCCGTTTAAGCCGCTTATCAAAGGAATTAAGCATGTTCCATTTGGTAATTCTGCTGCGATGAAACGTGCAATCACAAAGAAGACCGCGATGGTTATCGTCGAACCTATTATGGGAGAAGCAGGCGTCATAGTTCCTCCTTCTGATTACTTGCAGAATCTTCGAAATTACTGCGATGCAACAGGTGCGTTACTGGTCTTTGATTGTGTACAGACTGGCATGGGTCGCACAGGAGATTGGTTCGGATATGAATACTCGGGAATTAAACCTGATGTCATCACATTGGCGAAAGGTCTCGGGGGCGGACTTCCACTCGGAGCGATGATCGCGATGGGGCCAGCAGCCACACTCTTTGCTGCGGGTGATCACGGTTCCACCTTTGGCGGAAATCCGATCGCAACTGCCTCAGCACTTGCCGTTATTAAAACCATTGAGAGAGAGAAAATTCTTCCTCATGTCGATGCAGTGGGCGATTTCCTGCTTGCCGAACTTGCTCTGATTCCAGGTGTCACGGAAGCGCGTGGCGCAGGGCTATTGATCGGCCTGACGCTAGATAAACCTCTTGCTAAGGCCGTCACCAAACGGTGCCAAGAATTGGGCGCACTTATCAATGCGCCGAGTGAATCATTTATCAGAATTGCACCAGCGCTCAATGTGTCAATGAAGCAAGCCCAGAAATTTGTTGCGATATTTGCACAGGCTGTAAAGGAGATTATCCATGTCTAGTGTTACCGCACGTAGAGCAAAGGCGATATCACTGATCAAGGCTGGCCTCATACATTCACAATCGGATTTGGTGAAGCAGTTGAAGAAGGCTGGTTTCGTAGTTACCCAAGCAACTGCAAGTCGTGATCTTGAAGAGATCGGAGCAGTCAGAGGACGTTCGAATTCGGGAGAATCAACCTACAAAATTTCCGATAGTGATGATGAATCAATATCACGCACAATGCCGGTTCCATCAGATCTCATCATCTCGGTTGAAGCCAGCGGCAATTTAGCCGTTGTTCGCACGCCACCAGGGGGAGCGCAGTTATTGGCTAGTTCACTCGACCACTCTGGAATCACTGAGATTATCGGAACTATCGCAGGCGATGACACGGTGCTCGTAGTATCGAGAAAAGCCAGCGGTGGAGCCCAACTCGCGAGAGAATTGCTTGCTTTCGGTGGATCTAAGAAAAGGGGAAAGAAGTAATGGCGCTCTGGGGTGGACGATTCTCGCAATCACCAGCTGATGCAGTCTTCGCGCTTTCTCGTAGCGTTCATTTCGATTGGAGACTAGCTCCCTACGATCTACGTTCATCTCTCGCACATTTAGCCGTTCTGCAATCGAGTGGACTTCTTGAGGATTCTGTGGCAACGCCCATTCGAGGAGCTCTCAATCAACTCATCACTGAAGTCGCCTCAGGAAAATTTTCAGCAATTGATACCGATGAAGATGTTCACAGCGCGCTAGAGCGTGGATTAACGGAGAAACTAGGCGATATCGGTGGCTCTCTTCGCGCCGGTCGTTCACGCAATGATCAGGTCGCAACAGATCTTCGCCTCTACGCTATCGATCACATGATTGAGGTAGCGCAACAGGTACTGGCTCTGCAAAGTGCTCTGATTGCCAAGGCTTCTGAATATGGCGATGCACCTGCACCAGGTTTTACACATCTGCAGCACGCACAACCTGTTCTCTTTGGCCATGAAATTGCTAAACATGTTCAGGGATTTGCACGCGACTTAGATCGTATTCACGATTGGCTTGATCGCGCATTGGTTAGTCCATTGGGTTCGGGCGCCCTTGCTGGTTCGTCTCTACCGCTATCGCCTGAAGTAACTGCAAAGAACCTTGGCTTTACATCGAGCGCCGCGAACTCAATTGATGCAGTCTCTGATCGAGATTTTGTCGCAGAAGCTCTATTTATTCTTTCGATGATTGGAATCCATCTCTCACGTATCGGTGAAGAGTGGTGCATCTGGGCCACAACTGAATTTGGGTGGGCGAAAGTTGCCGATGCCTACTCGACAGGTTCATCAATCATGCCGCAGAAGAAAAATCCGGATATGGCAGAGCTTGCACGAGGTAAAGCAGGACGTCTCGTAGGAAATTTAACAGGCGTTCTCACAATGCTGAAGGGTTTGCCTTTTGCATACAACCGCGATCTTCAAGAAGATAAAGAGCCACTCTTTGATTCCATCGATACTGTCTTACTTGTTCTTCCTGCCGTGACAGGAATGGTTGCAACAACGGATTTTGATCGCGAAAAGATGGCGCTTGCTGCCCCGCTTGGTTTTTCGTTAGCAACCGAGATCGCCGATTACTTGGTGCGTGCAAAGGTTCCATTTGCGCATGCCCACGAAGCTGCAGGAAAGTGCGTTGCGCTCTGCGAATCATCCGGTCGTCAATTGCATCAACTGACAGATGCAGAGTTCTCATCTATCCACCCTGGCCTGAAATCTGATGTACGCGATGTACTGACAGTGCATGGGGCTCTTGAATCACGTACAACAGTGGGCGGAACTGCGCCCTCATCATTCAAACTACAGATCAAGGAAGCCACAGGGCAAACATCTGCGTATTCAAAAGAATTCACCGACAAGGCCAAAGCCTTTTCCGAGATGATGGGTGCGTGAATATGACTACCACCAGTGGCGATCTATTAGATGATCTGAAATGGCGTGGGCTTATCTCGCAGACCACTGATGAGAAAGAGCTCCGTGAGGCGCTCAAGAAGCCGATCACACTTTACTTAGGTACTGATCCAACTGCGCCAAGTATTCATGTGGGCAACCTCGTTGTACTCCTTGTTCTACGCCGCTTTCAATTAGCGGGCCATCACACCCTTCCTTTAGTTGGGGGAGCAACGGGTCTTGTGGGAGATCCAAGTGGTAGAAACGATGAGCGAACACTGAATACAACCGACGTTGTTGAACAGTGGGTAAATCGTATTAAAGGCCAACTCTCAAAGTTTATGGATTTCGAAAGTAAAGAGAACCCAGCGAGGATGGTCAACAATCTCGATTGGACTGCGCCTATGTCCGCAATCGAATTCCTGCGCGATATTGGAAAGCACTTCAGCGTTAACCAAATGCTCAATAAGGATTCAGTTTCGACACGTCTTGAGAAAGATGGAATCTCATATACAGAGTTTTCATATCAAGTTCTGCAATCAATGGATTACCTCGAGCTCTATCGTCGCTATAACTGCACTCTTCAAATCGGAGGTTCTGATCAGTGGGGAAATATCACTGCTGGTTTAGATCTCATTCGTCGCGCCGAAGGTGGTTCTGCATTTGCGCTAACAGTTCCACTACTGACAAAAGCTGATGGAACAAAATTTGGAAAGACTGCAGGCGGTTCAGTGTGGCTAGATCCTGAGATGACATCTCCTTATGCATTCTTCCAATACTGGCTTAACTCTGATGATAAAGATGTTATTAAGTTTATTAAAGTATTTTCATTTAAATCTCGCACAGAGATTGAAGCACTTGAGAAATCACATGCCGAAAACCCTGGTGCACGCGAGGCACATCGCGAACTCGCACGCGAGCTCACATCACTTGTGCACTCACCTGAGATTGCAGAACGTGTAGAAGCTGCAGCGCGTGCGTTATTTGGACAAGGTGATATCACTGAACTTGATGAATCAACGCTTGCAGCGGCACTTGCCGAACTTCCGCGCACACAAGTAAGAAGTGACGATGAAATTCCAACATGGGTAGATCTCCTAGCAGCAACTGGAGTGGTTGACTCGAAATCTGCCGCAAGACGGATCGTTAAAGAAGGTGGCGCATATCTCAATAATGAGAAGATCACCGGCGAAGATTTCCGCCTCGAAAAATCGCACTTTTTATGCGGTAAATATGCAGTTTTACGAAAAGGCAAAAGAGACCTGGCTGCAGTCGAATTAATCTAGCTCTTGCAGAACCTCAAAAACCTCACTTTTTACGCATAAAAGTGGGGATTTTTGCTTTTTGATAGATATTGGACTGCCCGGAGAGGGATCGAGAACCCCGATTTGACCTCTAGGGGAGCCCCACCTATAGTTACGCTTCTTGCTGTGGAACGCACACGAAAGTGGTCGTACAGCATTACCTCCTAAATCAGGCCATTACCGCCGTTTTGAAGTGCGCGTAGCCAAGGACTAGAATTGGCGGTCTGCCCTTAAAAAGCCGGAGAAATCCTGGTCT
>CAIPLJ010000038.1 GCA_903865885.1 uncultured Actinomycetes bacterium
AAAGGTGCCAAGCCTTATCACCAGGCACATGATCGTGGCGTGAAAATCATTGGAGCAACTGCTCACTTTGTGACCGCTGACTTAGATGAAGGCCCAATCATCGAACAAGATGTTGCACACGTAAATCACTCTGCAACACCGGAGGAAATGATTGCACTTGGTCGCGATATCGAACGTCGCGTCCTGGCGCGGGCAGTGAAGTTATATGCCGAAGACCGAATCTTTATCGTCGGTCATCGCACAGTTGTATTTTCATAATATTCAACAAGTGAGTGGTGTCCCCGGCGGGAGTTGAACCTGCGACCTACCGCTTAGGAGGCGGTTGCTCTATCCACTGAGCTACGGGGACGTGATACCTCCGACATTGAAGATACTTGGCAAAGGTTATCGGTACGGATAGCCTTCCCTAAACGCGCTTATTCGAAGCGTGCGTAATAAAGAATGAAAGGCCACCCATGAAAGCGCTCGTTATCGGCGCAGGCGGAGTTGGCAGTGCAATCGCAAATATCGCATCACGTAGACCATTTATTACTTCGATGGTCGTTGCCGATCGCAGTCTGTCACGCGCACAAGCAGCCGTAGCAAAGGTTAATGATTCACGTTTCTCTGCGGAGGAGGTGGATGCCTCTGATGTGAACGATATTCGCGCTCTCATTCGTAAAGCAGCACCCGATATTGTGGTGAACGCGGTAGATCCGCGTTTTGTCATGCCAATCTTTTTAGCATGTGAAGAAGAAAAAGTTAATTACATGGATATGGCGATGTCACTATCTATTGCACATCCTGATGATCCCTTTAATAAACCAGGAATCAAATTAGGCGATGAACAATTTAACCGCGCAGATATCTGGAAAAAGACTGGTAACTACGCCGTTGTCGGCATGGGTATCGAACCAGGTATGAGCGATGTCTTTGCGCGATATGCCGAAGATGAGCTCTTCTCTCGTATCGATTACTTGGCTGTCATGGATGGGTCTAATCTCACCGTCGATGGTTATGACTTCGCTCCATCATTTTCGATCTGGACCACTATTGAAGAGTGTCTCAATCCCCCATTGATCTTTGAAGAAGGTCGGGGTTGGTATACGACGCAACCATTTAGTGAACTCGAGACATACGATTTCCCAGATGGCATTGGGCCAGTTGAATGTGTCAACGTTGAACATGAAGAAGCTGTGCTTATTCCCATGAAGGTGAAGGCGAAAGAAGTTCGCTTTAAATATGGACTTGGTGCGCAATTCATTGAGACTCTCAAAACTATTCACACATTGGGACTCGATAAGAAGGAGAAAGTCTCGGTACAAGGAGTTGAGGTTTCACCTCGTGACTTACTTGCATCTTTGCTTCCTGATCCTGCAACACTCGGTGATCGCATGCATGGAAAGACCTGCGCTGGAACACTTGTAAAAGGTCTAGATAAAGCAGGTAAACCAAAGGCTGTCTACATCTATAACGTTGTTGATAACGAGTGGTCGATGAAGAATTATGGAAATCAAGCGGTTGTGTGGCAGACAGCTATCAATCCATTGATTGCAATGGAGCTGATTAATAACGGTTCTTGGAAACCAGCAGGAATATCTGGCCCTGAATGGTTCCCAGCACAACCCTTCCTTGATTTAATTGCGGAGTACGGTTCTTCATGGCATATCCGCGAAGAAGAACCAAAGGGGATTGTCATTTAAATGGCTCATGAGTTCGACGTCGTCGTAATCGGATCAGGTTTTGGTGGTTCGGTTGCGGCGCTTCGACTTCGTGAAAAAGGATATTCAGTTGCAGTGCTTGAAGCAGGTCGCAGGTTTGAGGATAAAGATTTTCCGAAAACTTCATGGCGGCTGCGTAAGTTTCTCTTTGCTCCAGCTTTAGGTCTCTATGGAATCCAACGCATCCACGCGCTACCTGATGTATTAATTCTCTGCGGTGCAGGCGTCGGTGGTGGATCACTTGTCTATGCAAATACCTTGTATCAGCCCGGTGATAAGTACTTTGATGATCCTCAATGGAAATCAATTACTGATTGGAAATCTGAGCTCACTCCTTTCTACGATTTAGCTCGTCGGATGTTGGGTGTTGAGATGAATCCATACTTCTCTCCAAGTGATCAAGCAATGAAGGACGTTGCAGAACACATGGGAGTTGGCCACACATTTACTCTTGCACCTCTCGGAATTCACTTTGGTAAAGGCGAAGGAGTCGAAAGTGCAGACCCTTACTTTGGTGGAGTCGGTCCTTCTCGTACTGGATGCACCAACTGCGGAAGCTGCATGACTGGCTGTCGCCACAATGCAAAGAACACGCTGCCAAAGAATTATTTAGGTCTTGCTGAAAAGGTTGGTGCGCAGGTATTTCCTCTCACAACTGTTACAGCGCTAGAGCAGATGCCCGATGGCACGTGGAAGGTCACCACAAAGAACACAACCGGCTTTGGTAAGAAGACATTTATTGCTCGAGATGTTGTAATGGCAGCTGGTACATATAACACGCAGAAGCTGATGCATAAATTTAAAGCTACAACCTTGCCAAAGATCTCAGATTTTCTAGGCTCTCTATCGCGCACCAATAGCGAAGCTCTCACCGGCGCCATCATGCCCACAACAGATATTGATTTCAGTCGAGGGGCTGCGATTACTTCTTCTTTCTATCCATCACCAGATACTCACGTCGAACCTGTGCGTTATGGCAAAGGCAGCAATTCAATGGGATTACTTCAAACGATACTTACTGATGGGTGGACCTCTAAAGATCGCCGCAAACATTGGTTACAGCAATTTCGTGCAAAGCCATCGCTTGTCTTTACTATTCTCAATGTGCGCAAGTGGAGTGAGCGCACCGTCATTGCTCTTACGATGCAGAACGTTGACTCATCTATAAAGGTCAGTGGAAAACGTGGACTCTTTGGTTTTAAACTCACATCACAGAATGATTCAGAACATCCCAATGCAACCTATATTCCCGCAGCTAATGAGACGGTAAAGTGCATCGCTCAAAATTACGGTGGCATAGAAGGCGGAACAGTTGGCGATCTCATCGGTGCGCCCTTTACAGCGCACTTCGTCGGCGGATGTGTAATCGGTACTGACCAAAATACGGGTGTGATCGATCCATATCATCGCGTATATAGCTATCCAACACTGCATGTTGTCGATGGTTCAACAATTACAGCAAATCTTGGAGTTAACCCATCGCTGACTATTACTGCGCAAGCAGAACGCGCCTTTGCGATGTGGCCCAATAAAGGAGATCACGATCTGCGGCCAAAACAAGGCGCGCTTTACAGCAGAATATCTCCCATAGCCCCTATCGCACCTGTAGTTCCCCGTGGTGCAATTGGCGAACTACGAATAGTTGAGGTGAAGTAATTGGCGCAATGGGCTTTGGTGACTGGTGCAACTGCTGGAATCGGTGAGAGTTTTACTCGGTTACTAGCCTCAAAGGGTTTCAACATTGCACTTGTTGCACGCGATGAAGCACGACTTCATCAACGCGCAGCTGGCCTTCGTGAAAAGTATGGCGTGCAGACTTTTGTGATGCCTGCAGATCTTTCAACAGATGCTGGTTGTCGTGCTGTTGAGGATTACATCAGCACCTATGAAATTGAAGTGCTTATTAACAATGCTGGCTTTGGAATCAATAAAGCTTTTAGTGCAAGCCAATTAGATGCCGAACAACAAATGTTTGATGTATTGGTGCGCACGCCAATGCGTTTAACGCACACAATTATTCCTGGCATGAAGGCACGTAAATCAGGTGTGATTATCAATGTCTCATCTGTTGCAAGCTTTATCGCAGGTGGCACATATAGCGCCGCTAAGTCATACCTAACTGTTCTCTCTGAATCACTGAATACTGAACTAGCAACAAGTGGAGTAAAGGTTTCAGCGCTCTGCCCTGGATTTACCCGTACAGAATTTCATGAGCGAGGACGTATGAAGATGGGTAGCTTGCCTAACTTTATGTGGCTGAACTCAGATGCTTTGGTTGCTCAATCATGGAAAGATGCGCTGGCAAATAAGCCTGTGAGCATTCCTGGCTGGCAATACAAATTACTTGTCGCAGTTATCTCAACTGTTCCAAGAAAATTTGTACGCCAGATCGGAATGAATGTTCGTAAGAAGCAGCGTTAGCTAACGGCCACGGCGGCTATTGCCACCACGGTATCCACCAGACTTACCTGAACCAGAACCACTGCGACGTGAACCGCCACCTGAACGTGAACCACCTGGGCTCTTTCGCTCCATTACTGGTGGAATATATGGAACACCTGATGGCTCTTGAGCACCGGTGATAACCATCAACTTTTCGTCGAGTGGGCGAACATCGTGGAACTTCGGTGTCACACCTGCACGACCGAGAAGACCAGATACTGCGCGCTGATTCTTTGATGATGACAAGGTAACAACTGTTCCTGATTCGCCAGCGCGAGCTGTGCGGCCTGAACGGTGCAAGTAATCCTTGTGATCTTGTGGAAGATCAACGTGTACAACAAGTGAGATTCCATCAACGTGGATTCCACGTGCTGCAACATCTGTTGCAACAAGTGCTGAATTCTCTTGCTCCTTGAACAATGCAAGTGTGCGAGTACGAACTGCTTGTGACTTTCC
>CAIPLJ010000039.1 GCA_903865885.1 uncultured Actinomycetes bacterium
TGCATTTACGCAAAATGTGAAAGTATTTTTTACCGATTTACATCCCAAATTCGGCGAAATTTTCTCAATAATTGATTGAGAGTTAAGAATTTTCCCGATTTTTGCGAATTTCTCGCTCTCGAACGGCAAATTCGTTCGTTTCGGCATCATATTTTCTAAATTTGGGGAGAAAAATCGCCAAAATTGCGACCACAAGGACGCATATCAGCCCTCCGGAAGTTACCGAGAAGGACAAGCTAGTAGCAGCTGCAATCGATGCGGCGCGAAGTTGTCCGGCTAGTGGGCCAACTGAATAGGAAAGTAATTCGATACCAGCAAGTCGTCCGCGAAGTTCGTCGGGGATAGTTTGGTTCCAGATTGTTTGACGGAACAGGGCGCTGATTTGATCCGACCCTCCGGCAATGGCGAGACAGATAAGAACCAGGATCAGGGAGTGGGTTACACCCGATAGCGCGATGGCTGCGCCCCATCCAATTGCCGCCGCAATGATCGCCCTGCCATGGAATCGATATGTCTTTGTCCAACCACTAGTCAGAGTTACGGCGATGGCGCCGGCAATTCCTGCGGCATAGAAAAGTCCGAGGGCCCACGGCGCATGGAGAAGGTCGGCCCAGAATGGAAAGAGCGCATTGGGCATTGCAAAGAACATTGCCGCAAGATCAATGATGTATGTAGCTAATAAATCTTGGCGACTGAAGGCATAGCGCACACCCTCTAATAACGCTGCCAGAGATGGCTTTTCGGCCTCTGATGAAGGCAGCACACTTCTAATTTTCGCCAAGAAGATCAAAGAGACGAGATAAGTAAGAATGTCGAATCCATATCCGACGCTAATGGAAAATGTAGAGAAGATAATTCCGCCAAGAGTTGGCCCCACAATAAAACCTAACTGCCACCGAAGTGTTAAGAGGTTTGATGCACTGGGTAGATCTTCATGGCCGACTAGGCGGGGCAAGATTGCGCCCATCGATGGACGTTGCAGACCATCGACAACAGCGAAGAGCGCTGCCGCGATGTAGATGACAAAGGTCTTTGGGTCAGGCAGTACCGAGTTTGCAAAGAGGCCCAGAACAATGACAAGTGCGCCGAGCTCGGTTGCCCAGATCATCTTCTTGCGATCGACTGAATCGGCTAGTACTCCGCCGTAGAGTCCGAAGATGATGAGCGGAACGATTTCAATGACGCCCAAGACACCTACTGCGAGGTACGAGTGGGTAATTTCTTTGAGCTGAAAGGGCATCGCGACATAGGTAATCATCGATCCGAGGTAGGAAATCAGCCCTGCAGTCCAGAGATTACGGAAATCCTTATACTTTTTGAGCGGAGTCAGGTCGATTGCAAACTTTGCCATCGGAGAAGACTAGTGAAAGGTTTCGGCCTCCGTAGGGAACTTTCCCCCTCGAACTTCCTGCGCGAATTCTTGGGTGGCATCGAAGAGTTCCTTGCGCAGATTGCGATAGGCCTTAGCAAGCTTTGGGGGATTGGCTGTAAGGCCAGCCATATCTGTCCAGACAAGTACTTGGGCATCGCAGGTGCTGCCGGCGCCGATTCCGATTGTTGGAATAGAAAGGGCTGCGGTTATTCGGGCGGCAAGTTCTGCTGGAACTAATTCAAGGACGATGGCAAAGGCACCAGCTTTTTCGAGGGCGAGCGCCGCATCGAAAATTGCATCGCCATCGGTGCGACCTTGGACTCGATAGCCACCTAATTGATGAAGTGATTGCGGGGTAAGGCCCAGATGGCCCATCACAGGAATTCCGACTGATGTTAACTTTTCAATCGTTGCGATATGTGCGCCCTCAAGTTTGACCGCCATCGCGCCAGCTTCTTTAAAGAAGCGAGTCGATGTAGCAAGTGCAAGTTCTGTAGATGCTTCATAGGAACCAAAGGGAAGGTCTGCCACCACGAGTGCGCGGTTGGAGCCGCGGACAACTGCGCGGGTTAATGGAATCAAATCATCGACTGTGACAGGGATGGTGTTCTCTTCGCCCAAGAAATTATTGCCCGCACTATCGCCAACGAGAAGGACGGGGATACCAGCTTCATCAAAGATCGATGCAGTCATCTGTTCATAGCTGGTCAGCATCGCCCATTTTTCGCCGCGCTCTTTTGCAGCGCGCAGGTCGAGAATGCTCACGCGACGATGTGAGGCACCGCCATAGAGGGTCGTTGATGTACTCATTTATTTCATCTCCTGCCTCGAAGCCTCATGCGAGGTCCCCGGGTCGACACCAATCGTACTCCCGATACTCTTGAACTATGAAGTTGCGTTTGGCGCTGGCTCAAGTCAACCCGACGGTCGGAGACCTTGCGGGTAATGCTGCGTTGGTCAAGAAATCCGTCGATCAAGCAGTCGCCGCAGGTGCGCATATCGCGATATTTCCCGAGATGGTTCTGACCGGATATCCCGTTGAAGATTTAGCGCTCCGTCCATCATTTCAAGTGGCGAGCAAATTAGCTCTTGCAGCGCTCGCTGCTCAATTAGATAAGAGCATCGTTTCTATCGTTGGGTACTTAGATCAAGTAGAGGGCAAGCCACAGAATATGGTGGCGGTTATCGCAGGGGGCGAAATCAAAGCTCGATATGCCAAGTGTCATCTACCCAATTACGGCGTCTTCGATGAATTCCGAAATTTTGTGGCAGGGGATACAACCCTCGTTTTTCGCATTCACGGAGTCGATGTCGGTATCGCGATCTGCGAAGACCTCTGGATCGACGGAGGCATCACTGCGAAGTTAGCAGCCCGCACGCCAGGACTCGTCATTGTTCCCAACGGTTCACCGTATGAACGTAATAAAGATGACGTCCGATTAAGCCTTGTGACAAAACGCGCTCGCGAAGCTAAGGCTCCACTTGCCTACGTCAATATGACAGGTGGCCAAGATGATTTAGTTTTCGATGGCGACAGCATTGTGGTCGGCGCAGATGGTTCTGTGATTGCACGTGCTCCGCAATTTGAAGATGGCGTCATGGTCGTAGATATCGATGTTGCTGCCGGCACATCCAAGCCCGATGTGATTATTTCTGAAGATTCAGTCGAGATTGCACAGCCACTTGTTCCTGGAATTGCTCATCGCCTTGGCGATGAAGAAGAAGTATGGAACGCCATCGTTGTGGGTCTTCGCGATTATGTCGCCAAGAATGGTTTTAAGTCGGTACTCGTTGGACTCTCTGGCGGTATCGATTCGGCGCTCGTTACAGCCCTTGCTATTGACGCACTGGGACCTGCAGCTGTCCACGCAGTAGGCATGCCAAGTAAATATTCATCTGATCATTCCATTGAAGATGCGCAAGTAATGGCAGCAAATACAGGTATTGGTTTTCGCATCATCGAGATCCAAAGAATGGTCGATTCCTTTGGCGCTGAGGTAGAGCTGACTGGCATTGCTGCAGAGAATTTGCAGGCACGAGTTCGCGGAACAACTCTGATGGGCCTTTCCAATCAACATGGCCATCTAGTTCTTGCGACCGGAAATAAATCAGAGCTGGCATGCGGATATTCAACTCTGTATGGCGATGCTGTCGGTGGGTATGCGCCGATTAAAGATATATATAAGACTGATGTGTGGGCACTTTCTCGCTGGCGCAACAAGGTTGCAAAGGATGCTGGCGAAGTTGCCCCAATTCCCGAGAGCTCCATTACTAAAGAGCCATCTGCAGAACTGCGTCCTGATCAAAAAGATTCTGATTCACTTCCTGAATACGAGATTCTCGATAAAGTCTTGAAAGCCTATGTCGATGATGATTTAGGTCGCGATGCCTTGATCGCTGCGGGCTTTGATAAAGAGTTGGTGATGCGCGTTATTTCAATGGTCGATAAGGCTGAATACAAGCGCCGCCAATATCCACCTGGCACAAAGGTCTCTAAGCGCGCATTCGGTAAGGATCGCAGGCTTCCCATGACTTCGAGCTGGCGAGAAGTCTAAAGATATTGCCGCAGAAGTGGCGCGAACTCTAATTTTGTAACACTGCCGTAACTTCTTTTTGGCACGATGGGCCACATGTCCCCAGCCGATAACATCAGCAAGCAGCAAGAGTTCGTTCTTCGCACTATTGAAGAACGCGATATCCGTTTCATTCGTCTCTGGTTCACAGACATTCTCGGAACTTTGAAATCTGTTGCTATCGCACCTGCCGAACTCGAAAATGCATTTGATGAAGGAATCGGATTCGACGGTTCTGCAATTCAGGGATTTGCTCGCGAATCTGAATCCGATATGTTGGCAAAACCAGATCCTGCAACATTTACGATCTTGCCTTGGCGCGCTGAAGCACAAGGCGCTGCACGTATCTTCTGCGACATTACTCTGCCAAGTGGCGAGGCATCTCCCGCAGATCCTCGCAATGTTCTGCGTCGCACATTAGATAAGGCAGCGAAGATGGGATACACCTGTTACACCCATCCAGAAATTGAATTCTTCCTCTTTAAAGCACAACCAGAAAAAGGGGAAGCACCTGTTCCAGTTGATCAAGGTGGCTACTTCGATCACACACCAGCAGTTGTGGGCCACGATTTCCGTCGCCAAGCAATTACTCTGCTTGAGGCAATGGGTGTCTCTGTTGAATTTAGCCATCATGAAGGCGCACCTGGACAACAAGAAATTGACCTTCGATATGCAGATGCCTTAAGCACTGCAGATAACATCATGACTTTCCGCCATGTGATTAAAGAAGTTGCACTCAATCAAGGTTTCTACGCATCCTTTATGCCAAAGCCATTTACTGAGCATCCTGGTTCTGGAATGCATACGCACGTCTCACTCTTTGAAGGTGAGAAGAATGCTTTCTATGATTCCAGTGCAGAGCTCAATCTCTCAACTGTCGGTCGCCAATTTATCGCCGGAATCTTGAAGCATGCTGCTGAAATCACTGCAGTAACTAATCAATGGGTCAACTCATATAAGCGACTACAAGGTGGGGGAGAAGCTCCATCGACTATTTCATGGGGCCACAACGATCGCGGCGCACTGGTACGTATTCCTATGTATAAGCCCAATAAAGAGAATTCAACGCGCATCGAATTTCGTTCACCAGATTCTGCATGTAATCCATACCTTGCCTATGCCGTGATGCTTGCTGCAGGACTTAAGGGAATTGAGAAGAAGTATCTTCTCGAGCCATCGACTGATACTCACTTACTTCCATCAAATCTGGAAGAGGCAATTATCCTGATGGAGAAGAGCGAACTCGTGCGCGAGACTTTGGGTGAGCATGTCTTTGACTACTTCCTTCGAAATAAGCGAAATGAGTGGCAGGACTATCGCCGCCAGGTCAGCGCCTACGAATTAGATCGATATTTACCTGTCTTATAAAGCGCGGTAGGATTTCCTTCTTATGAAGCTCCGCGGACTCCTCCTTATCCGCCGTAGCGAGGCCTAGGGTCCGAAACTCTCGAGTTTCGGCCCGTAGAGATAGACCGGTCTCCTCGCTGCGGAGTTTGGTGTTGCCGGTAAACACGTTCGGCTAACCAAACTAACAAGGAGCAATCACATGAATTTTCCAAAGCAGAAGCCATCAAAGATGCCGGTGCATCGTTATGCACCCTTTATTCCCGTAGAACTTGAAGATCGCACATGGCCAAGTAAGAAGATGACGAAAGCACCTCAGTGGTGTTCTGTCGATCTTCGCGATGGCAATCAGGCGCTTATCGATCCGATGGATACACCTCGCAAACTTGCGATGTTTAAGTTGCTCGTTGCAATGGGTTACAAAGAGATTGAAGTGGGTTTTCCTTCAGCATCTCAGACAGATTTCGATTTCGTTCGAAAGATTATCGATGAAGATTTGATTCCGGATGATGTTGTTATCCAGGTGCTTACTCAGGCTCGCGAACCGCTAATCCGTCGCACCTATGAATCCATCAAGGGTTCAAAGCAGGCAATCGTTCACCTTTATAACTCGACCTCAACTTTGCAGCGCCGCGTTGTCTTCGGCCTTGATAAAGATGGCATCAAGAAGATTGCAACCGATGCAGCTCAACTCTGCCTTGATTTGATGTCGACTGTGCCAGAGACAAAGATTTCATTTGAGTATTCACCTGAGTCATATACAGGAACAGAGCTCGAATTTGCTGTTGAAGTATGTAATGCAGTCAATGATATTTGGAAACCAACTCCACAGTGGAAAACGATTATGAATCTTCCTGCAACAGTTGAAATGGCAACACCCAATGTCTATGCCGATTCCATCGAATGGATGTGTCGTAATCTCAACAATCGCGAGAGCGTGATTGTTTCACTTCACCCACATAACGACCGTGGAACAGGCGTTGCAGCTGCAGAGCTTGGATATTTGGCAGGAGCAGATCGCATCGAAGGAACTTTGTTCGGTAACGGTGAGCGCACCGGAAACGTCTGCCTTGTCACCCTTGGAATGAATTTGGTTTCTCACGGCATTGATCCCCATATTGATTTCAGCGATATCGATGAAATTCGTCGCACAGTCGAATACGGCAATCAATTGCGCGTTCCAGAACGCCATCCCTATGGCGGAGACCTTGTCTTTACAGCGTTCTCTGGTTCACACCAGGATGCGATTAAGAAGGGCTTTGAACACTTAGAGCGCGATGCAAAGGCTGCAGGAAATGCAGTCGATGATCACACATGGGCTGTTCCATATTTACCGATTGATCCAAAAGATATCGGTCGCTCATACGAGGCAGTTATTCGCGTGAATTCGCAATCAGGTAAGGGCGGAGTCGCATATTTGATGAAGAATGAACATTCACTCGATCTTCCGCGTCGACATCAAATTGAGCTATCAAGAATTGTGCAGGCAAAGACTGATAACGAAGGCGGCGAAATCACTGCAGAGCAGTTGTGGAACGTCTTCGAAGATGAATATTTACCTACCGAAACAGCGGCATGGGGAAGATTCCGACTCAAGGGAATGTCACAAAATTCTGTAATGGGCGAAGATGTTCAGCTCACCGTCAAGATGACAGATCGCGGTGAAGCAATTGAATTATCTGGAACTGGTAACGGACCTATCGCTGCCTTCTGCCATATCTTGCAGAACTACGGTGTTGATGTTCGCGTTCTTGATTTCCACGAGCATGCACTTTCATCTGGAGGCGATGCATCAGCTGCTGCCTATCTCGAGTGTGAAATTGCAGGAGAAGTCTTCTGGGGAGTCGGAATCGACCCCAATACAACGACTGCATCACTTAAAGCAGTCGTGTCTGCAATCAATCGCGCTATTCGCTAACTATCGTACGCAGTATGTCTGCGCATCAATCGAAGCTCTATCGCGATGAGGCAATTATCTTGCGCACTCAAAAGTTGGGTGAAGCAGATCGCATCATTACTTTGCTGACAAAAGAGCATGGTCGTATTCGCGGTGTGGCAAAAGGTGTTCGTCGTACGATGTCGAAATTCGGTGCGCGCCTTGAACCTGGTAGCCATGTTGATATTCAGATGCATTCAGGAAAGACTTTTGACACGATTACGCAGGTTGAAGCGTTGATGAATTATGGTGAAGCGCTCACAGATGATTACCAGCGCTGGACAATTGCCCATGCAATCCTTGAAACTGCCGAACGTTTTACACAGCAAGAGGAAGAGCCAGCCCCTCAAGAATTTCAGTTGGTAGTCGGTGGCATGAAGGCACTTGTAGACAATCGATACGATTCATCACTCATCCTTGATGCATTCTTACTGCGATCACTTTCTATCGGTGGTTACGAACCATCGATGACTTCGTGCTCGCGTTGTGAAAAGGCTGGGCCGCATCGCTACTTCTCATTAGTCGGTGGTGGATCTGTATGCATGGATTGCAGGCCATCTGCATCGGCAACTGCATCACCAGAAGCGTTATCCCTCATGCAGGCGCTCTTGATTGGCGACTGGGATGTTGCAGAGAAAAGTGAACTTCGCCATCGCCGCGAGGCTAGTGGTTTGGTAACTGCTTACCTACAATGGCACCTTGAACGCGGATTGCGAAGTCTGCCGATGGTTGAAAGGGCTTAACGAAAACTTTGATGGCCAAGAAGATCGAGATTCCCCAACACATCGCAATCGTGATGGATGGAAATGGGCGTTGGGCAAAAGAGCGTGGATTAGCGCGCACTGCGGGCCATCAAGCCGGTGAAAAAGTTCTCTTCGATATCGTTGAAGCTGCCATTGGTTTCGGCGTAAAAGAAATAAGCGCATATGCATTCTCAACAGAGAATTGGAAGCGCAGCCCAGAAGAAGTGAAATTCTTGATGGGATATAGCCGCGAAATGCTTCGTACCCGTCGCGATCGTCTCAATGAGATGGGTGTGAAAATTAATTGGTTGGGCCGCCCTCAGCGCCTATGGAAATCTGTTATTACAGAGCTTGAAGAGGCAGAAGAGTTAACGAAGAAGAATAAGAAGCTCACGCTAAATATGTGTGTTAATTATGGTGGCCGCGCTGAAATCGTTGATGCTGCAACTGAACTTGCGCGTGATGTGAAGCGCGGGAAAGTGAAGGCAGATTCGATTACCGAGAAGACTTTAGAGAAGTATCTGTATTCACCGAAGATGCGCGATGTCGATATGTTCCTGCGTTCCTCTGGTGAGCAGCGCACCAGTAACTTCTTGCCGTGGCAATCTTCCTATGCAGAATTCGTCTTTATGGATGTGCTCTGGCCAGATATGACGCCAAAGTTATTGTGGAAAGCAATTGAGATTTATTCGGAGAGAGATCGACGCTTCGGAAGCGCGTAGCGCTTGCCGAACATCAGAATTGTTGGAAGTGCTTAAAGGCTTGCTACGACGCCCCACATAATTACTACGCCGACGATTGTTGCAAAGAATGTCCAGCGAGATGAGTGGCGTGAATGCGCTTCGGGCAAGATATGAGAAGTCGCAAGGTAGATAACAAAGCCAGAGAAGAGCGCTAGGTATAGCGCTAGCAGAGAATCGTTGAGAACCAAGTATGTTCCAACGCTTGCGCCACCAATACGTGCAACTGCATCAACACCTAATAGTGAATAGCTCGTCTTTGTCCAATGACCGCTCTTAACCATCAGAGAGACTGTATTGAGTCCATCGCTAAATGCGTGGACCATCACTGCGATAAAGACTGCATAGCCAAGTGCATGGCTGACTTTAAATGCAACGCCTAAGCCAACACCGTCGAGAAATACATGGCCACCCATTGCAAGTGCGCCAAGAGAACCTGCGATGTTGTGGTGTTCGTGATCGTGGCCGTAATCAGATTCGGCAGGTTCGTGGCTACCAAATATTCCTTCAATGATGTGAAGAGATAAGAATCCAAGAAGGATTGCGAGGGAGACGGTACGGATTCCGCCGATGGAAGCTGTATTCATTGAGAAGACTTCTGGAAGTAGATCAAAGCCAACGAGTCCAAGAAGTAAACCTGCAGATAGTCCAAGAACAAGATGGAATCGATCGGAAGATTTCAGAGCGACATAGCCACCGAAGGTGGTCGCAAGCACTGTAATTGCTGCGAAGAGAATGGCTAGGTTCATGGTCTAAGGATATCCGCATTACAGTTCTCTCATGATTGCTATCGCTCGCTTTGAAGTGCAATTGGCCGAAAGTGCAGCGTTTGAGAAAGATATTCGCACCGCCTATGAGGCCCTTGCTTCCTGTGTCGGATTTATCGATGGCGAGTACGGTCAGAATCTCGATCAATCAAATCTCTGGGCGCTTGTTACTCGTTGGGAAAATGTTGGCTCATATCGCCGCGCCCTCAGTGCGATGCGCACAAAGCTCGAGGCAATTCCATTACTCGCGCGCGCAATTGATGAACCTGGGGCCTACGAGATAAACTAAGGTCAGGATTGCAACGACCGTTGCCTTTCGCCGACAGCCAGCCGGACTATCTCAATTTCGCCGGCTAAGTAAATTAGCCGGACGGAGATAAAAGAGATGGCCGTAGATCGTTTAGAAAATATTGTCTCGCTCTCAAAGCGACGTGGATTTGTATTTCCCTCATCAGAAATTTACGGAGGCCTTCGTGCTTCCTGGGATTACGGCCCACTGGGTGTAGAACTCAAAAATAACGTCAAGCGCCAGTGGTGGAAATCCATGGTCATGGGTCGCGAAGATGTTGTTGGTCTCGACTCATCAGTTATTTTGGCTCGCGAAGTCTGGGAAGCATCAGGACACGTTGCAACATTTAGCGATCCGCTTACTGAATGTACTGCCTGCCATAAACGTTATCGCGCAGATCATTTAGAAGAAGCGTATGAAGCAAAGCATGGAAAGGCGCCAGCATCTCTTGCAGATATGAACTGCCCTGCATGTGGAAATAAAGGTCAATTCACAACTCCAAAGCAATTCTCAGGTCTACTCAAGACCTTCCTTGGACCTGTCGAAGATGAATCAGGTCTTGCCTACCTTCGCCCAGAGACAGCACAGGGAATCTTTATCAACTTTGATCAAGTAATGACAACATCACGAAAGAAGCCACCATTTGGTATTGGCCAAATTGGAAAATCATTCCGAAATGAAATTACTCCTGGAAACTTCATCTTCCGTACCCGCGAATTCGAGCAGATGGAGATGGAGTTCTTTGTAGTTCCCGGAACCGATGAAGAGTGGCATCAATATTGGATTGATACCCGACTTGCTTGGTATAAAGATCTTGGTATTAATCCAGATCGTCTTCGTATCTACGATCATCCAAAAGAGAAGTTATCGCACTATTCAAAGCGCACCGCCGATATTGAATATAAATTTGAATTTAACGGCACCGAATGGGGCGAGCTCGAAGGAATTGCCAACCGCACAGACTTCGACCTGAAAGCTCACTCTGCTGCCTCTGGTAAAGATCTTTCATACTTCGATCAAGAGAAGAACGAACGCTGGACTCCATTTGTGATTGAACCCGCAGCCGGCGTAGACCGTTGCACGCTCACATTTATGATGGATGCATACACAGAAGATGAAGCACCTAATGCAAAGGGCGAGATGGAAAAGCGCGCCGTGATGAAGTTCGATCACCGCCTAGCCCCTGTAAAGGCTGCAGTTCTCCCACTTTCTCGTAACGCAGATTTGTCACCAAAGGCACGCGATCTCGCCACACAGTTGCGTAAGAATTGGAATATCGATTTCGATGATTCAGGGGCAATTGGTCGTCGCTACCGTCGCCAAGATGAAATCGGTACTCCGTACTGCATCACCATCGACTTCGAAACTTTGGAAGATCAAGCAGTCACAATCCGCGATCGCGACACCATGACGCAAGAGCGCATCGGTATCGATCAAGTAGAAGCATGGCTAGCACCACGTCTACTCGGCTGCTAGCACCACTGCAGCTTCCACTTAAAGATGGGCTCCATCTCGTAGACCCACCTGTTGTTCTTGCACCAATGGCAGGAATTACTAATGCCGCTTTTCGCATGCTCTGTCGCGAACAAGGTGCCGGTCTCTTTGTTTCTGAGATGGTTACTGCGCGCGCGTTATTAGAACGCATTCCTGAAACGTTGCGCATGATTGAACCTGGCGCAGGTGAATGGCCACGATCTGTGCAGTTATATAGCGTCGATCCGCATCATATGGGCGAAGCAGTCAAGATGATCGGCCGTGAAAATTTAGCTGACCATATCGATATGAACTTTGGTTGCCCAGTCCCTAAAGTAACGCGCAAAGGTGGGGGAGCAGCACTCCCCTTTAAAAGAAATTTATTCCGTGAAATAGTAAAAGCGGCAGTTGATAGCGCAAAACCATATGGAATTCCTGTCACAGTCAAGATGCGTATCGGTATTGATACCGATCATCACACATATTTAGAAGCAGCAAAATCAGCAGCTGACTTAGGTGTTGCATGGGTTGCACTACATGCACGCACGGCACAACAGATGTATGAAGGCAAAGCAGATTGGTCTGCGATTAAAAATCTAGTAGAACATTTGAAACCAACAGGAGTACCCGTTTTAGGTAACGGAGATATCTGGTCTGGTGCCGATGGCGTTGAAATGGTGCGTCAAACAGGGTGCGCAGGCGTTGTCGTTGGGCGTGGATGCCTCGGTCGACCATGGTTATTTGCAGATCTTGTCGATGCATTTAACGGTGGAGATAAGCGCATACTTCCGACACTTCACGAAGTCAGCGAAGTGATGTATCGCCACGGCGAATTAATCGTTGATTACTTTGAATCAGAAGATCGCGGATGTCGCGACTTACGTAAACATATGGCTTGGTATCTCAAAGGCTTTCGCGTTCCATCTGAACTGCGTCGCCAATTTGGCATGGTGGGATCTCTCAAAGAACTGCGTTCATTATTAGATCAACTCGATGATCAGCCATATCCGATTGAAATCGGCGATAAACCACGTGGCCGCACTAGCAGTGGTCGTCCGCCAACTTTGCCCGATGGATGGCTTAATGATCCTGATGAAATGATTCATCTCGACGTCGAAGATATGTTCTCGGGCGGCTGATGTTTAAATTTATCCGTCGAACCATTTCATTATTTCTTGCAATTATTATCATCATCCCAACGTATGCACTCTTTGTCACTTGGAATTCTGCTCACAATCCACCTTTTCGCACCAAGGCAGAAGTGATCGTTGTTCCCGGTGCATCTCAACTCAATGGCGTTCCGAGTGAAGTCTTACTCGCGCGACTTGAAGAGGCAAAGCGAATGAAAGATTTGGGCTATGCACCACTCATTATCACCGTGGGCTCAAGCGCACCGGGTGATCGCACAACAGAGGCGGCGTCAGGAAAATATTGGCTTACTCATCACGGAATTTCAAAGAGTCAAGTAATTGCAATTCCATTGGGACGTGATACCCAAAGCCAGACACAGGCATATGTAAAGGTGATGAAAAAACATAAGATTTATAACGTCATCATTGCAACCGATGCATATCACTGCCATCGCGCAATGACTATGGCAAATGATTTAGGTGCAATAGCAACATGTTCACCTGCAACAACGGGACCTAACTCACTTGCCAACTCGCATTATCGATACCTTGTGCGTGAAGCAGGTGCATATCTTGCCTACATCACGCTAGGACGTCGCGGAATTCATATCTCAGATCATCTGACCAATAACCAACTTGTAAGGTATATCCATGGCATCGTCCGTTAAGGGTTACA
>CAIPLJ010000040.1 GCA_903865885.1 uncultured Actinomycetes bacterium
GTTACACACAGTTGGTTGGACAGGCATGGCACAGCCTCACTGATCTGACCTTGCGGACCTTCGCGGGGCGTCCCTGCCTGCACGCAAAACTGAACGGGTTTGCACATGCGCTGATGATTCCCTCAAACTCTTCATGCTCCCATTCCACCTTGCCTATCGTGTGTTATCAGCCCACGCTTTAAGTATTTTCTTTGTGTGATGCGGATGCGCATCAGTAGTGAAATCTAAATCGTTTCCAAGTCGGCCAAGAATTGCATCGCGCACTGGACCACCAACGAGGGCGAGACGAAATCCCTCTTTCTTAAATTCTTCTGCGAGAGAGCTTGCAAGGGGAGCGCGATCGATCAAGGAGCGAATAGCTAACTCGCCCGCTGCTCCTAAATTGACCTTCTCAGCGCTCACAATAGATAAGGGTAGTCGCGTACGATTACTCCATGACCCCGGCACCTAGTGCGGGCAGCGAAGGTACGAAAAAGAAACGCAGGCGCAGGCGCCCAGCTAATCGCTCCCCACAATCTCAAGATTTAGCGACCGCAACCACACCTGCACAGACCCCAAAAGTTGCTGGCAAGAACACAAAGCCAAAGACGCCCTATGCAAGGAGGGTGGATGAAGTCAGTGCAGGCGGGCTTGTCATTGATACGACAGGAAAACTTGGACTTTTGATAGGTCGCCGTGATCTTAAAGATGCATCCGGTAAGAGAATTTTATGGTCGCTACCTAAAGGACATATTGAAGAAGGTGAAACTCCTGAAGTAGCGGCTTTGCGTGAGGTTCAAGAAGAGACCGGAATCGAATCCGTTATTGAAAAATCACTTGGTGTGATTGATTTCTGGTTTATGGCAGGAGGAAAACGAATCCATAAAACTGTTCATCATTATCTATTCCGCGAAAACGGCGGGTTACTTGCACCTCAAGAGAGTGAAGTTGATGAGGTGGCTTGGTTTCCACTTGCAGAAATTATCGAACGTCTTGCGTATCCCGATGAAAAGAAACTTATTGCGCGTACAAATGCAACAACAGAGCTGAGCGCCCTATGAAGAAATTTCTTATAACTCTCTTTATCTTTTCTTTCTTTTTCATTCCCTCCGCACAAGCAGCTCGTCCAGTTATTCGCATCGTAGATAAACCTCACACTAACTTCGATGGAAGTTTTAGAGATAACGAGCTTGCTGTATCGCTTTTACCAAATGGGAATCTCGGCAAATTAATTTTTGGAATCAGCTCATCACAACAAACTTTTGTTATTGATGCAGGACTTGTAGATGAAGTGCAGCACATGGCAACGGGGTATACCTTCAAAGGTAAAGAGGATCTAGATGGTCAAAAGGCTGCGCAAAATTGGATATTCCGTTTAAAGAATGTGGCTACGCGTAATGATGTTGTTGCTCTTGCTTATCGAAACCCAGATGAGAAACTTCTCAAATCAATCGCACCTTCTGAATTAACTTTCTATCTGCATTATGCCCAGGCACGGTTAGAGGCAGTATTGGGGCGCAGTGTGACTGTTGAAAATGGTTGGGGTGCTGGTTCATCTCATCTCGATGCGCAATTCCGCTTTGATTACATGGAAAATCGCAGACTTCTTGCGGGGCTGTCGACAA
>CAIPLJ010000041.1 GCA_903865885.1 uncultured Actinomycetes bacterium
GTTTCAAGAGTAGAAATTGCCGCAGTAAGGCGCGGACATGTTGCGTAATAGAAAGTTGGAAACGGTTCGCCATTAGATAGGCGTGGTGGGGTTTCAACTACAGCGGGTTTTCCGCATGGACAACGATATGAAATTGCATGAACATCGCGAGGTGTGCGACCTAATTGGCTTTCGATGACACGAAGGTCATCTTCCGTCGCCTTGCGACTTTCAAGTGTCATGCTTTTCCAGCTTCTGTGATCGATGCAATCATGCGCGTGTACCAAGGTTGGCCTTCAGGAAGATTGGAAACTACATCAGTCTGTGTCGTTGCATCTGTAGCTGTGCCATCGGTTCCAGTGACTATGTATTGGCGCTCTCCTGGCATTACAAAATGCAGACGTTCGCGGGCTTGTGACTTGATGTAATTAGGATCTTGCCAGAGTGTAAGTTCTTTACGAGCTGCATCGAGAGCTGCATGATCACTCTTGAGCTGTGATTGAAGCGCACTGATCTGTGCACGTTGCACAAAATAATTCTTTATTGGTGGGGCTAAGAAGAGGGCCAACATAAAGAAGATTGCAGCGAGAGCGAATGTTCGGCCAGACCCCTTGTGGCGATTGAAGTTGAGATTACGCGAGCGGTAACTCTTCTTCCGTCTTCCACTAGTAGGTCTTAGCGCCATGGTGAATTAGCCCTTAAAGCGAGGGAATGCCTGGCGACCTGCATAGACAGCGCCGTCAGAGAGTTCTTCTTCGATGCGAAGAAGCTGGTTGTACTTTGCTACGCGCTCTGTACGAGATGGTGCACCTGTCTTAATCTGACCGCAATTTGTTGCAACAGCCAAGTCAGCGATTGTGGTGTCTTCTGTTTCACCCGAACGGTGCGACATCATGCTGCGATAGTTAGCGCGGTGCGCAAGATCTACTGCATCAAGAGTCTCAGTCAAAGTACCGATCTGGTTTACCTTTACGAGAAGTGCGTTTGCTGTATTTGTTTCAATTCCCTTTGCAAGACGCACTGGGTTTGTGACAAATAGGTCATCTCCAACAATCTGAATCTTTGAACCAAGAGAAGAAGTCATTGATTTCCAGCCCGCCCAATCTTCTTCATTGAGTGGATCTTCGATAGAGACGATTGGGTAGGAACTTACGAGCTCTGCGTAGTAAGCAATCATTTCATCGGATGTACGAAGGGAACCTTCGAACTTGTACTTACCGTTCTCATGAAATTCAGTTGCAGCAACATCCATTGCAAGTCCAATATCTTTTCCAGGCTTAAAGCCTGCAGCTGTTATCGCCTCCAGAATCAGATCAAGTGCTGCGCGGTTGCTCTCGAGATTTGGAGCAAATCCACCTTCATCGCCAACAGAGGTAGCAAGTCCGCGCTTCTTGAGAACTGCCTTGAGTGCGTGGTAAATCTCTGCTCCCCAGCGAAGAGATTCGCGGAATGTCTCTGCACCAATTGGAGCGATCATAAATTCTTGAATATCTACATTCGTATCAGCATGTGCGCCACCATTGAGAATGTTCATCATCGGAACTGGAAGTACATGTGCGTTAGGTCCACCAACATAACGGAAAAGTGAGAGATCTGAAGAGTCAGCTGATGCCTTTGCAACTGCAAGTGAGACACCAAGAATTGAGTTAGCACCGAGGCGAGACTTATTAGGTGTGCCATCGAGTTCGATCATCTCTGAATCAATCAGGCGTTGATCTTGTGAGTCATAGCCTTCGATAGCTGGCGCAATCTCATCGTTAACAAATGCAACTGCCTTCTGAACGCCTTTACCAAGGTAGCGAGCCTTATCTCCATCACGGAGTTCAGCGGCTTCGAATGCACCAGTAGATGCACCGCTTGGAACTGCGGCGCGTGCCTGTGTTCCATCTTCGAGCTGTACTTCAACTTCTACAGTTGGGTTTCCGCGCGAATCAAGAATTTCACGAGCATAGATTGCGTCGATAATTGCCATGAGGTGTCTCCTAGAAAGTTGAGAATGTGAACATCAGCGCTCAGCTCTGAACGGCAGGTGCTAAGTCTACCGCGACACCTAACCTTGCTTTTCTGCCGCCTGAATCTGACGAATCATCTCGCGAGCCTGTGCCCGTAAGGCGTTTTCAGGGTCGATTCCATTTTCATATGCCCATGCAATTACTGATGCAAGTGTTTGTCCAACACTCTTCTCGGTGGCTTTCTCCGATGAATATGTAGGTACATCAAGATCGACCTTGTACTTCTCGGCGCGATACACAATCTTTGCCACAAGTGGCAGGGCAGGCTGCGACATTGCAATTCCATCAATTGCCGATGTGCGCCCCTTTTCTCGGGCTTTTATCGCTTCCCAATTCTCAATTATTTCATCTGTGCCGCTGACTTCAAGATTTTCAAATACATGAGGGTGGCGGCTAATCAGCTTGTCAGCAATAGCGCGGGCAACATCTTCGATTGAGAATGGATCGGTTGGATGATCTTGCGCAATTCGCGAATGGAAATAGACCTGCAGTAATACATCACCGAGTTCTTCGCGCATGCCTGCGCGGTCATCTGTCTCAATGGCATCGATGAATTCATACGATTCTTCGAGAAGATACTTAATCAGCGATTTGTGAGTTTGTTCTGCATCCCATGCACATCCACCGGGAGAGCGCAGGCGATCCATAACCTCAACGAGGCGTTGAAGTTCGGATTGAGCCATTGCGATCCTTGGATTACTTGCCGGCAGGAACTACAGCAGAACCAGCAGAATCAGTTGCAACTATTTCGCCCGTTGTTGGGTCCCATGTTCCATAACGTGGATTAATCGTAATTTTATCTTGCTTAGCTTTCGCTGTTACCAATTGAGTGATACGCGCAGATACTTCGGCATCAGCAATACCTGATGCCTTAAGCGCTGCCTGCAACTTATTAGAGACGATGATTGCGCGAACATAGCGATCAAAGTTCGATGATGCGATTTCTGCAGAAACTAGATTTTTCGCAAGCGCTGTTGCGCCACCGCTTTGTGTAATCAAATCTGATTTAGCTTTTGCAATTTCAGTCGATGAGACTGTGATCTTAAGTTCTTTTGCGATCTCATCAAAGAGAGTTGTGATAATTGTGAAGCGAAGTTGGCTGCGATTGAGCGCTGCACCAGTTTGAATCTGCATTCCGGTTGTATCGACCTTGGCGCGCTCTGCAAGAACTTCATCAACAGTGGCTTGTGCAGCGGCTTGCGAAATAGTGATGCTGCCAATTGTGGCGGCGGTATCTACTTGTCCGCACGCTGACAGTGCAAAAAGGGAAATTACTCCAAGGAGTGCAAGGATCTTCTTCACGACGTGCCCGCTTTCGTTAATTCATCGAGGGACTTCGCCGCCCACTCCAGGAGAGAAGTATCCCCCAGAACTGCTGAGCCTTGTGCCGTAGGAGTCCATGCTGCCGCACGGGGAATTGCAATCATCACAGTATTTGTGGCGCTCTTGTAGAGAGAGCCAGGAAAAAGTCGATTGAGTCGAAGTTGTTTCGATTCAGGTAAGACCAAGGGAGAAATTCTCAAGAATTTTCCAGCCGCTACAACTTCTCGAACGCCCAATGATTTTGCATGGGCACGAAGTTGAGCAACCTGCAGAAGAGATTGTGCCTCAGGTGGAAGTTCGCCGAATCTATCAACAAGCTCTTCACGAATAGATTCAACATCTTCGCTATGACGTACATCAGCAAGTCTGCGATAGAGGTCAAGACGCAAACGTTCGCCAGGAACATATTCTTCTGCAAGATGAGCGTTTACGGGTAGTTCTACTTTGCATTCATGGTTCTTCTCTTCAGTCTCAATAATTCCCGTCTTGTAATCGTTGACGGCCTCACCGACCATGCGCATATAGAGATCAAATCCCACATCGGCAATATGTCCAGACTGCTCGCCTCCTAGTAAATTTCCTGCTCCACGAATTTCAAGATCTTTCAGTGCAACGCGCATTCCTGAACCTAAATCTGTATTGGTTGCAATTGTCTTTAAGCGATCGAGCGCAATTTCAGTAAGTGGTTGATCTTGCGGGTAGAGGAAATATGCATAGGCACGTTCGCGACCGCGACCGACGCGACCGCGCAACTGATGAAGTTGAGATAGCCCGAAGTTTTCAGCACGTTCAACAATGAGAGTATTTGCATTGGCGATATCAAGTCCGCTTTCGACAATCGTTGTGCAGACAAGAAGATCGAAGTCACGATTCCAAAATGCCAGAATGACATCTTCTAATTGCCCCTCAGACATCTGCCCATGAGCAATACGTATACGTGCCTCGGGTACCAACTCTTGAAGTTTGGAGGCTGCGCGGTCAATCGATTCAACGCGATTATGGATATAGAAGATCTGACCATCACGCAAAAGTTCGCGGTGGATGGCTGCCTTAATCTGAGCATCTTCAGCTGGGCCCACATAGGTAAGGATGGGATGGCGTTCCTCTGGTGGAGTTGTAATCGTCGACATCTCGCGGATGCCAGTGACAGCCATTTCTAGCGTGCGAGGAATTGGAGTTGCAGACATCGCTAATACATCGACAGTAGTGCGCATCTTCTTGAGCGATTCTTTCTGCTCAACACCAAATCGCTGTTCTTCATCAACAATAACAAGGCCTAAATCCTTAAATTGCACATCCTGTGACAGCAGACGGTGCGTGCCGACCACTACATCGACAGATCCTGCTGCAAGTTCGGCGAGAATCTCTTTGCTCTCTTTCGCAGTATTAAAACGAGATAGCCCTGCAACCTTGATAGGGAAACCTGAATAGCGTTCGGCAAATGTCTTTGAGTGTTGCTGCACAAGCAAAGTTGTTGGAACAAGCACTGCAACTTGTTTGCCATCCTGCACTGCCTTAAATGCCGCGCGAATTGCAATCTCAGTCTTTCCGTAGCCAACGTCGCCGCAAATAATGCGATCCATTGGATAAGGGCGTTCCATATCGCGTTTGACATCTTCGATGGTTGATAGTTGGTCGGGAGTTTCAATATAGGAGAAAGCATCCTCTAACTCGCGCTGCCAAGGAGTATCTGCAGAGAATGCAAAGCCTGGTGCGCTCGTGCGCGCTGCATAGAGTCGAATGAGTTCGCCAGCAATCTGACGTACTGCTTTACGAGCACGGCCCTTAGCTTTCTGCCATTCACCGCTGCCGATGCGATGCACTGTGGGAGTTTCGCCACCGACATATTTACTTACTTGTTCCAACGTATCTGTCGGGACAAAGATGCGATCACTGGGTTGGCCGCGCTTAGCTGGCGCATATTCAATAACTAAGTATTCGCGAGTTACTCCCCCAACTGTGCGCTGAATTAATTCAACATACCGGCCAATTCCATGTTGCTCATGCACAACAAAATCACCTGTGCGAAGTTCAAGTGGATCAATGGCCTGCTTACGCTTTGTTGGCATGCGTGCACCATCTTTAGTGCTGGTCTTACTGCCAGATAAATCGCGTTCTGTGACGAAGAGAATCTCTGCATGATCGCTCTTAAAGCCATACCCGAGTGAAGATTGAGTAACGTGGATTGAACCCTTTGTTGGGTGCGCACTTAAGGTTTCAACCATCTGCACAGGTAAATCTGCATCACGGAAGATTCCTGCATATCGCTCGGCCATTCCGTGACCAGTCGTTGAAAAAATGACTGCATGGTGTGCCTCTAAGCCAGTACGCAATAGTTCGCAGAGCGCTTCAACATTTCCGCGCATGGGATCAATAGCTGAAATATCAAGGAAGTGAGCATCAGTATCAAGATCGCTACCGAAGGTATTGAGTGATCGCACCTTCAGAGAAAGCTGTGAGATTTCCTCTTGTAATTGCTTCCAGTCAAGGTAGGTAATGTTTTCGACAGGAAGAGGAGCAGCTCCTCCAATTGCCGCATTCGACCATGACGCTTCGAGTAATTATCTATTCGTTTCAATCAAATCGGCGGTACGAGAACGAATGCGTTCGTCATCGATAAAGATGACTTCAGTTCCTGTTGGCATCCGATCGAGAATTGTTTCAAAGTCATCGGTCAGTAGTGGGATGAGTGATTCCATACCCTCAACGATTATTCCTTGTGCAATTTTATCGAGTATCTCAACGGCGCTTGGATAACGATCTTTCAGTGACTCTGCGCGGGTGCGAATTGCATCGGTCAGTAAAAGTTCACGACACGGCAA
>CAIPLJ010000042.1 GCA_903865885.1 uncultured Actinomycetes bacterium
ACCGAGATCTACACAGGCGAAGACACTCTTTCCCTACACGACGCTCTTCCGATCTGCGACTTCGGGTCTTGGCTACATTTACGAAGATGCGCAAGGTCGCATCAGTTACGCCGATTCGACTCATCGCAGCCAATATCTAGCGACCTATGGATTCACCGACTTATCAGCTGCGCAAGCTCTATCTGGCGGAATCTCAATCGTGACCAGAGCTGGAGACGTTCGCAATTCAATCACTTTGAAATACGGATCTAACTCAGCCAATGAAACGACACCATTCGAAGATTCAGCGTCCATCAATACCTATGGACGGCTCGCTCAGATTATTACGACGACTCTAAAGAATCACACGGATGCAGATGCCCAAGCCGCGTTCTATCTCACACTGCGTGCCTATCCACAGCCCATGTTCAATCAAATTACTTTCGAACTGACCAATCCAGAACTGGACAATTCAGATCGTGATTCACTCATCAACATCTTCATGGGTCTTCCACTTCAGATTCTAGATCTTCCATTGAATATGTCTTCAGGTGTTTATCTTGGTTTCGTTGAGGGCTGGACATTCCGTGCAGGATATAATTCAGTTTCGGTGACGGCATTGCTTTCACCAGCAGCGTTCAGTCTTCAGGCAATGAAATGGCTAGACGTTGCACCAATAGAACGATGGAACACAATCACACCAACTCTCGATTGGGCGAATGCCCTAGTCGTGGCATAAGGAGAAAATATGAGCAATCCAACAACCCCGTTTAGTTGGCAGATGCCGACATCAACGGACTTGGTGACGAATTTACCAGCAGACTTCGAAGTATTTGGTCAAGCTGTTGCCACTTCAATGGCTGATTTACTTGGCGGAACGACTGGTCAGGTACTTTCAAAGACAACTAACACCGATATGGATTTCACTTGGGTATCACCGAATCCTGGAGATATTACAGCGGTTAATGTAACTTCTCCGATTACAGGTGGCGGAACATCTGGTGACGTAACCATCGGAATTCAGGCTGGTTCAACGACTCAATCTGGAGCTGTTCAACTTACTGATTCAACATCCAGCACATCGACGACAACAGCTGCAACTCCAAACGCTGTCAAGACATCCTACGATCTCGCCGCAGCCGCGATTGCTAAATCAACCGTGACCACTGCTGGCGATATTATTTATCGCAATGCAACCGTGCCAACTCGCTTAGGAATTGGAACTGCTGGACAGGTATTGAAAGTCAATTCAGGTGCAACTGCTCCAGAATGGGCGACAGCAGTCACAGGTGCATCGGCTTACGGCAAAACTCTTTCAGCCGGAGCTAATAAATCTACAACTTCAACGAGTTATGTGGCAATAGATACCACTAATTTAAGAATTGCGGCTACTCCTAGTGGTACTACTGCCGTGTGTTATATGCAAGCTCAAACAAGCAACTCCAGCGTGAGTAATAGTGATTGGCGCGTAAATTGTGGCAGCGGCACAACATATGGCTTTCAGAGTTATAATAGCAGTTATATGGGAACGGTTGTATTCACCACGGTAATAAGTGTCATCACAGGTTTAACTGCGGGCACTTCATACAATTTCGATTGGGAGTGGAAAGTGAATGCAGGAACAAGCTTAATGATTGGCGATACAGCAGTTACTTATCCTAGATTTACGGTGGTGTGCTAATGATAACTACAACTAAGAAAATCAATCTGGCTCAATTAGATTCAGAATTAAAAGCTGGTGGATTAAATATGGATTCCCTTGATGGAACTCATACAATCACTGCGGTGGATTCAAAGATCACAGATGAAAAACTTCAAGCAGCCGTTGATGCTCATGTCGCTAAAAGTGACCCAGAGCCATCACTTGATGACAAACTGGCGAGCGTTGGATTGTCCGTTGCTGATCTTAAAACGGCGCTTGGGCTTTAATGATTCAAAGCCATAACGGATGGAAGGCATCGAAAGATGCAGCTGAAATTACCATCATCAGCGTTCCAATCGAGGGAACTAAGGTCAAGGTGCGATGTGCGAAAGCCGTCGCGCCATTGATTGCTGAATTCTGCAAAGAATTTCACCAGCTGATTGAACCCATTGATGAAGGTGCGCTGGATGATTGGGGTTATGCGTTCCGCATGGTACGTGGCAGCACTGACAAGCTGAGCAATCACTCGTCTGGAACGGCCATTGATCTCAACGCTACAAAACACCCGCTGGGCAAGGTCGGCACATTCTCACCAGAGAAGTTTCCAATGATTCGCGCCCTAGCTAAGATATACGGCTTGAAATGGGGCGGCGATTACAAAGGCAGAATTGATGAAATGCACTTCGAAATCGAATTGAG
>CAIPLJ010000043.1 GCA_903865885.1 uncultured Actinomycetes bacterium
GTAGTTAGAGAGAACGCAGTACTGCTGTAACGATTCCTAGTACTTCACATTGATAGCCATCGATAGGTGCGAAGTCATCGTTTGCAGGAAGCAACCAGATGTGGCCGCCCTTGCGTGAGAATGTTTTAACAGTTGCTTCGCCATCGATCATTGCAGCGACGATGTCACCGTTGTTGGCATCTTTCTGCTGGCGGATAACAACGTAATCGCCATCGCAGATTGCAGCGTTAATCATGGATTCACCCTTTACTTTGAGCATAAAGAGATCGCCCTTGCCGACGAGTGATTCAGGAAGAGGAAGTGTTTCTTCGACTTGTTGATCTGCAGTGATGGGAACACCTGCAGCGATAGAACCAACGAGTGGAATAAAGCGAGTCTTATCTGTGTGGGCGCCAGCGCCGGTCATTGAATCGGGAAGCACGACCTCCATTGCGCGACCGCGATCTGCATCGCGGCGGATGAAGCCCTTTTCCTCGAGGATATCGAGTTGGTATTTGACTGATGCGGGGGAGTTCAGGCCTGCAGCTTCGCCGATCTCGCGCATGGATGGGGCATAGCCCTGGGATTCAGAGGCTGTCTTGATGAAGTCGAGGATCGATACCTGGCGGGTGGTCAGCTCAGGCTTTTGTGTGGGGTTCTTGGCCATACACAGATTGTTCCACAGGTTGGGGATAAATTCAAACAAATGTTCGAAAAATAGTTGCAGGTGTCGGTGGGGGGATGTATGGTTTACCTATCGAACAAGTGTTCGAAAACCTTCCCCAAAGGTTTAGTCAGTAGCGAAAGAGACGAACCATGAGCACAATGACACTAACTTCATATGGCTCCAAAGTGAGTGTAAATCAAGGCTTTCAGGCCAATCCGTCTGCGGTTACCCTTAATCGTCGTGGTCGCCTTGCCCGTACATGCGTGGTTCTCTCTCTCGCTATCGTCTTGGGCTCGGTTGTCAGCGCTAAAGCTGGGGCTGGCACAACATCTGCCCCTGTGGCAGCCGGATCCTTCATCACCGTCACCGTGGCCCCTGGCGAGACTGTCTGGTCACTGGCCAATCGCCTCTCAGGTGGCTCAGATGTGCGCTCGCTCGTCTCCGAGATCATCTCGGTCAACTCCCTCGCCTCGGTCGATCTTTCGGCTGGCCAGAAGCTGCGTATCCCGCTGAAGTAGGCCTAGCGGCGCGACACGAAGAAAATATTTCTACTCAGCAGGCAGAGTCTCAAGAAATGCTTTATAGTTCCCACTAGATGTAGGGGTCGAAAGCGTTAAAACTTCCATAAGTAGTGTTTTTACGGTAGTTTTCGCAGTTCACCAATACACCCGAATCTGGGAAAAATAGAGCATTCGAAGGGAGACACGCCGAGATGATTTGCCCGTTCTGCAGACACGATGATTCTCGAGTGGTCGACTCCCGTCCGGTCGTTGATGGCACAGAAATCCGCCGCCGCCGCGAATGCCCAAAGTGCGGCCAGCGATTTTCAACCCAAGAGGTTGCACTGCTCAACATCATCAAGCGATCAGGGGCCACTGAGCCATTTAGCCGCGAGAAAGTTCTTGTCGGCGTTCGCAAAGCGTGCCAAGGTCGCCCAGTAGATGAAGATGATTTAGTTCTCTTGGCCCAGCGAGTAGAAGAGACCCTTCGCGGAACTGGCCAAGCTGAAATTGAAGCTCAAGAAGTAGGAATGGCAATCCTTGCGCCACTCCGCGAACTCGATGAGGTGGCCTACCTCCGATACGCGTCTGTGTACCGTAACTTTGCCTCCCTTGAAGATTTCGAAGGTGAGATAGCACTTCTCCGCGCCCTTCCTTCGAGTGCAACAAATGCAACATCGGCAACAAATGCAAGAACACCAGATACAACATCAACAGCTCAACAGAAGACGGGGAAATAACACATGTCAGATACGGTCATCAATCGACCAACTTCGAAAGTTAAGGGCGGAAAGGCTCTTACTGTCGAAAGAATTTACACAACAGAAGGTGTTCATCCATATGACACAGTCACATGGGATCGCCGCGATGTTGTTCAACAGAATTGGAAGACTGGCGAAGTTGTTTTCGAACAACGCGGCGTTGAATTCCCTGACTTCTGGTCAGTGAATGCTTCAACGATCGTAACCACCAAGTACTTCCGTGGCGCAGTCGGTGCCGAAAATCGCGAATGGTCTCTTAAGCAGGTCATTGATCGCGTTGTACTTACCTATACAAAGGCCGGAAAAGAATTCGGTTACTTTGCAACAGATAACGATGCAACAATTTTCGAGCACGAACTCACACATATGCTCATGCACCAAATCTTCTCTTTCAACTCCCCTGTTTGGTTTAACGTCGGAACTGCTGCCCCACAGCAAGTATCTGCATGCTTTATCTTGTCTGTTGATGACACTATGGATTCAATCCTTAACTGGTATCGCGAAGAAGGAATGATCTTTAAGGGCGGTTCTGGTGCCGGTCTTAACTTGTCACGTATCCGTTCTTCAAAGGAACTCCTTAAGTCAGGTGGAACAGCTTCTGGCCCAGTTTCATTTATGCGTGGTGCTGACGCATCCGCTGGAACAATCAAATCTGGTGGCGCAACCCGTCGCGCAGCAAAGATGGTTGTTCTCGATGTAGATCACCCAGATATCGAAGAATTCATCGAAACAAAGGTCTCTGAAGAGCAGAAGATTCGCGCACTTCGCGATGCTGGCTTCGATATGGACCTCGGTGGAAAAGACATCATCTCTGTTCAGTATCAGAATGCAAATAACTCAGTACGCGTTAGCGACGAGTTCATGCGTGCTTACGAGAACGGAACCGAATTCGGTCTAAAGGCTCGCTCAACTGGCGAAGTCCTCGAGACAACAGATGCTCGCAAGCTCTTCCGCAAGATGGCAGAAGCTGCATGGGCGTGTGCTGATCCTGGAATCCAGTACGACGACACCATCAATGATTGGCACACAAACCCAGAGACAGGTCGCATCAATGCGTCTAACCCTTGCTCTGAGTACATGTCACTCGATAACTCATCTTGTAACTTGGCTTCATTGAACTTGATGAAGTTCCTCAAGTCAGATGGTTCATTTGATGCAAAGACATTTGGAAAAGCTGCAGAGATGATCATCACTGCGATGGATATCTCAATCTGTTTCGCAGATTTCCCAACACAAGCAATCGGCGAGACAACTCGCGCATACCGCCAACTCGGAATCGGTTATGCAAACCTCGGTGCTCTTCTTATGGCATCTGGACTTGCATACGACTCTGAAGGTGGACGTGCTGTAGCTGGTGCAATCACTTCACTTATGTCAGGTATTACCTACAAGCGTTCTGCAGAACTTGCTGGCATTGTTGGTCCATACGATGGCTTCGCACGAAATGCAACTGCACATGCTCGCGTTATGCGTAAGCACGCAGCTGCATCATCTGCTGCAAAGCAAGAGACAACTCTTGATATCGATGTATGGGCAGAAGCCAATAAGGCTTGGGATGCATGCCTCACAATTGGTGACAAGAACGGATGGCGCAATGCGCAGATCTCAGTTCTTGCACCAACAGGAACAATCGGTTTGATGATGGATTGCGATACAACTGGTATCGAACCTGACTTCTCATTGGTTAAGTTCAAGAAGCTTGTCGGTGGCGGATCTATGCAGATCGTTAACCAGACAGTTCCTCAGGCTCTCCGCAAGCTCGGTTACACCGAAGAGACCATCGAAGCGATCGTTGAATTTATCGCAGCAAACGGACACGTCATCGATGCGCCAGGACTTAAGCAAGAGCATTACGACATCTTTGACTGTGCACTTGGTGCACGATCAATTGCTCCAATGGGCCACGTGCGCATGATGGCGGCTTGCCAGCCATTCTTGTCAGGTGCAATTTCAAAGACAGTAAACCTCCCAGAGGATGCAACTGTTGAAGAAGTGGAAGAGGTTTACTACGAAGGTTGGAAGCTCGGACTTAAGGCACTCGCTGTTTACCGCGATAACTGCAAGGTCGGCCAGCCACTTTCAGATGGAAAGGCTAAGAAGAAGGATGTTGTTGCCGATGTTGAAATCGCAACACCAGTGCGTAAGCGCCTTCCTAAGTCACGTCCTGCAACTACAACATCATTCTCAGTCGGAGGCGCAGAGGGTTATATGACCGCCGGTGCATACGCTGATGGTGCACTTGGTGAAGTCTTCCTCAAGCTCGGTAAGCAGGGTTCAACTCTTGCCGGTGTGATGGATGCATTCTCAATCGCAGTTTCAATTGGACTTCAATACGGAGTGCCACTTGAGACATTCGTTGAGAAGTTCACCAACCTTCGCTTCGAACCAGCAGGTATGACAGATGATGCAGATGTTCGCATCGCACAGTCAATGATGGATTACATCTTCCGTCGCTTGGCACTTGATTACCTTCCATTCGAACAGCGTTCAGCAATGGGTCTCTACACAGCAGCAGAGCGCGCAGCAGCTCTCGATAACGGTGGCGAATATGCACCCGTATCTAATGCAGCGAGCGCGAGTGCTGATACCCCAAAAGCAGTTGCGCCTGTGGCGGCTCCTGCGGCTGCTCCAAGTAAGCCAGTAGCTGTAAAGATTGAAGCTGCACCACTTGCAGCGACAATCGGTTCATCATCTGATCTCCTTGAATCAATGGGAATCAAATCTGATGCACCGCTCTGTATGACATGTGGCGTAAAGATGCGTATGTCAGGTGCTTGCTTTGTATGCGAAGGTTGTGGAAACACATCTGGTTGCAGCTAAAAAGTAACTCTTAGTAAAGAAATCCCTCGACTTGGTTACAGGTCGGGGGATTTCTCTTTCTCTACAGGGCTAGTGACGCCTACAGTCCAACTCTAAGTCTTATGAAGGTGCTATCTTTTCTCATAACGAACAGATGCGCCTCTGAGGACTCGTATCTGGTGGCCGGCAAGTCAGCTTTGATTTAATTCGAAGGTGGCTACCGGCCTCGTTACTAAAATGGAAACACCGCCTTGAGTAAACCCAAGACGGCGTTCCAACTTCGGTTAGGAAGTATCCGAGTGCCCGTCGTTTCTGCGGCGGGCATTCTTCATTTCTATAAATAGAAAAATGAATCTGCACGTGCACAAAACAATCTCGAGCATTTCTGATGCCTTCATAACTCCTCCCTTCTCTCATCCACCACGGAAGTGGCGGAATTACTGGGGGAAGTCAGTGACGGAGCCCAATGAGATGTGGAGTTGAAGTGGGCGAAAAGTAGGCCTTTGAAAGCTAATGGATGGAGAATTTGTGAACACATGTGGAAAAGTTCAGGAAATTCTTGATGACAAAAAAATCCCCCGGCCTGTAATCAGACCGAGGGATTTCTTATTAGAACTAGTTAACTACTGACTGCTTCTCTCTTTGAGATACGTAGCCATGAGAAGAATCCCCATATAACAAATGGGAGATAGATCGCATATAAAGTACCTGTTGGGTAGTAACCATTCTTAAGCGCAAATGGAACACCGACTGCATCGACTGCAACCCAGACAAGCCAGAACTCAACATAACCGCGGCTCATGCCATATGTAGCAAGTGCGGTTCCTGTGAAGATCCATGTATCAACGAAGAGCCACTGACCACTTTCGCCAAGACCCTTGAAAATTTGATACGCGATTGCAAAGAAGATTGCGATTGCAGGAAGAAGAACTAACTTCTCCTTTGAGGTTGTCCATCGAGGAGTTACTGGCGGAGCGCCTGCAATTCCAGTGCGCTTGTGATGTGCCCAGCGGACCCATCCGTATGCGCTGACGATGATTAAGAGAAGGTTGCGGCTTGCTTGACCGTAGAAGTTTGCGTGTTGTGTTGTGTCACCGAATGAGAAGACGGCGCCGAGAAAAACTGTAAAGAGAAGGGCATCGCCGATGATGCCTACTGGCCAAGCGCTTACACGTCGTCGTGCACCAAGGATTGCGCTAGAAAGGCCAAGAACGCCGCCGATAATTTCGCGGACAGCTATGGACTTGGAACCGAAATGAATGGTGGCTTCAAAGAGCCATTGAAGGATTGACATAGTGGTGGAGTCTAACTTTTACTGGCCAAGCCCGCATTTCGGAGCAAGAGGGGCTAAGCCCTCGAGCCCCCTACATTTGCGGCTAAAGTCGAGAAGTAAGAATTGCCTGAACTTCGCTGTCTGTTGGGGCAATCGGATTATTGCCGGTAACGGAATCTGCAAGGACTGTCTTAGCAATGTCGCCGATCATCTCTTGCTTCACTCCGTAATGAGATAGCGAGTTACGGATATTGATGGAATCCGAGAGGTCGCGCACTGCTTCGATTGCGGTGGCAGAGTTTGTAGATACGCCCATATCGTTTCCGACAGTTGCATAGATATCTGAGACTTCACGTGAGTTAAATTCCATGACTTCTGGCAATACTGTGGCAAGTGCTTCACCATGTGCTGCGCCAACATGAGCAGATACTGAGTGCGCGATTCCGTGGACAAGACCAAGTCCTGAAAGTGTGAGAGCAAGACCTGCAAGGTGTGCGCCCATCAACATATCTCCGCGGGCGTCGACATTGGTGCCTTCCTTCACTGCAATCGGCAGCGCCTTCGAAATCAATTTAATCGCTTCGTGTGCATACGCCGCAGAGACAGGCGTGCGACCTTTAGATGTCAGAGATTCAATGGCATGTGTAAGTGCATCGATTCCAGTTCCGGCAGTTGGACGTGGCGGAAGTCCGATGGTCAGTTCAGGATCAAGAATTGCAGCGATAGGCGTAGTGCTGGCATCACCTACGTAGAACTTACATTGACGAATTGGATCATCGATAACGCCCCAGTTATTTGTCTCAGAGCCAGTGCCTGATGTAGTTGGGATTGCGATGATTGGTACGGCAGGACGATCTGGAGTAATTGAGTAGTCAAACTTTGCCGATGAGAATGTTGGGTTTGCAACGACGAGTGCAATTCCCTTGGATGAATCAAGTGATGAGCCACCACCGAGTGCCACGATGCAATCGGCGCCGAATGCAACGCCAGCTTTCGCAGCGAGGTCGATAAGAGTTGTTGTGGGATTTGGCTTGATGTCAGTGTATGACGCGCTCTCTATGCCAGCGCTTGCAAGAATAGCCTCAACTTTTGCAAGAACTCCAGCAGATGCAACGCCCGGGTCGGTGACGATGAAGACCTTCTTCTTATTCAAACCAGCTATTACTTCAGGCAATTGCGAGACAGATCCAGCCCCGAATCGAATATTGACCGAACCGGGTGTGAGTGTGAATGCGTTCATCTTCTGCCTTTGCTTTAGTTAACCGATATGAGTGATTTGGTAATGCGATCTGCTGCCTTTTTCATCTCGAGAGCTGCTGGAATGAGATGAGGTTCGAATCGTGCCTTAGGAGCTGCAACGTTTATTGCAGCCACAATTGAACCATTGAAATCACGAACAGGAACAGAGGCTCCAACAAGTCCTGGTTCATACTCTTCAATCACAGTTGCATATCCATCTTTGCGAATTTTCTGAATGATGGTGAGGAGCTCTGCACCAGTCTTTGTCAGACATAGTGGTGGAGCGCCATCAATTTTCTGTGTGGCTGGATAAATTCTTTCGATTTGACCATCATCTAATCCTGAAAGCAATACTCGACCGGATGATGTCATATAGGAAGGAGCGGTAACACCCATCCAACTTAAGGCGCGGAAACCATGTGCGGGAGATTCTGAATGA
>CAIPLJ010000044.1 GCA_903865885.1 uncultured Actinomycetes bacterium
CGGCCAAACTTGCGCCATGCATCTGTGTGAACAAGCGCTGTATTTTCATCTATCCCCAACAAAGTCGCATCGGAGAAAGTGTTTGCTATAAAGGCTGTAACGCGATCAGGTAACCAGCCCAACATCTTGTCATAATGGGGAATCACTTCAATTCCGGTAAGGAGACCAAGGCCTTCTGAGTGATGAGACTTTCGAATTCCCATGATGGTTCCGCCAAATGCCATTGCACCTGCTGAACATCCAGCCAATGAAGTGCCGGTCTTCCACTCGGCGACTATTTCATTCCAAAGTGGCGAACCGTTAAAGATCTCAGCAACTCGATGTGGGTCTCCCCCAGAGAAGTAAATGAGTCCCGCACCTTCAATGGCATCAACAAAATCTGGATTGAAGGCATCTTCGCGTTCGTGAATGGGCAAGTAGATACATTCGCTTCCGATGCGGTCGGATTGCTCTTGCCCTAAACGCTTCCACTTCGCACGGCTCGTATCGCCTTCGTGAGATGAAGCTGTAGGAATCTGAATAAAGGTATTTTTCTTTCCTCGAGAAATAGCACGATGCAAGAGCTGAGTTTCCAGCTCCTGCATCTGTACTGAATATTCGCCAGAACCTACAAGCGCAATTGCACCAGGGTTCTGATCCATAGGCTTTCTTAAGCCATTGCTTTCTTAAGGTTTTCATCGATAGAGCCAAGAAATTCCTGCGTCGTTTGATATGGCGCAGTCTTGGAGATCAGAAGAGATAAATCCTTCGTCATCTTTCCTTGTTCAACAGTTTCAATACAAACGCGCTCGAGCGTTGCACAGAACTTGGCAAGCTCTGCATTGTTATCAAGCTTTGCACGGTGTGCAAGGCCTTGAGTCCACGCAAAGATTGATGCTATGGGATTGGTTGACGTTGCTTTGCCAGCTTGGTGTTCGCGGTAGTGACGTGTCACTGTTCCGTGAGCTGCTTCTGCTTCACAGACTTTTCCATCTGGAGTCATCAGTACTGATGTCATCAAACCAAGTGAGCCATAACCCTGTGCGACGGTATCTGATTGAACGTCACCGTCGTAGTTCTTACATGCCCATACATATCCACCATCCATACGAAGTGACATAGCGACCATGTCATCAATCAGGCGGTGTTCGTACCAAATTCCTGCAGCATCAAATTGTGCCTTAAATTCTGCCTGATAAATCTCTTCAAAGATATCTTTAAATCGTCCGTCATATGCCTTAAGGATTGTGTTCTTCGTTGAAAGATATACAGGGAACTTACGAAGAAGTCCGTAGTTAAGGGATGCGCGGGCAAAGTCACGAATGGAATCATCGACGTTATACATCGCCATTGCAACACCTGAAGATTCGAAGTTGAAGACTTCAAACTCTTGTGGTGCAGATCCATCTTCAGGGACGAAGGAAAGAGTGAACTTTCCGGCTCCTGGGACTCTGAAATCTGTAGCGCGGTATTGATCGCCGAATGCGTGGCGGCCAATAACGATTGGCTTAGTCCAGTGAGGAACCAATCGTGGAACGTTGCTGATGATAATCGGTTCGCGGAAGATGACGCCACCGAGAATATTGCGGATAGTTCCGTTTGGAGACTTCCACATCTTCTTGAGACCAAATTCCTTCACGCGGGCCTCATCTGGAGTAATAGTTGCGCACTTGATTCCAACGCCATGCTTCTGGATAGCTTTAGCTGAATCGATAGTGACCTGATCATCGGTTGCATCGCGATGTTCCATACCGAGGTCGTAGTACTCAAGATTTACATCGAG
>CAIPLJ010000045.1 GCA_903865885.1 uncultured Actinomycetes bacterium
GCGACGCTACGCACCGCTACCCTTGGGGCGTTAAGGCTCGCGCCTTAGCGCTGGAGGATTCGCATAGCGGCCGAGTGCGCACGCTTGGAAAGCGTGTATAGGGAAACCTATCGAGGGTTCAAATCCCTCATCCTCCGCCAGCTTATTGCCCGGTTACTGAGGGTGAATAGAACTACTGCGAGTGATCTCACTAGTTGTGTACGTTTCTTTGTGTGAGCCAAAACCCAGACGACTTTCTTACTGAAGAGGACTTGGCGTGGGAACTTTCTTACTTTTCTCTAATGACAGAGTTGAAGAGAAAGAATTCTTCGCGGTATGAGGATCTCGCTAGTCGATTATCCGTTGGCGGCGAAGAGATACTCGAATTACCAACTGGCGTTTACAAAATTTCAGTGGATAAAAACGGATGTGGATACAGTTGCCGAGAAGCAGACGGGAAGAACTTTCAAAGATTGGGGTGGGTGAAACTCACGGACAATCCTGCAGAAAGAATCACTGCCATCACAGATGCATTGGCTGAGTGTGAAGCAAGAGCGCAGATCGACGCCTAGAGCTTCTTGCTGTACCAGCCTTTCCAGATGAGCCGATGAATTGGAATCTTGTAAGGGATCTTTCGAATCACTGGCAGGACCGGTACGAGAGCCAATAAGAGAGTAAGCAAGCCCATCAGCAACATCACGATGGTGTCTGCGTTATCTGATGATTTAAATGGATCTACTTGATACCAGAATGAGAAGAGCCATAACCATGACTGACCTGGCCATGAACCAGTTTCATTCATGACGCCCCATTGTTCGCCACCAAGATGTTGTTCCTCTGCCTTCGCAGCAAAATAGCCTTCGCTATCTGCAAGGAATAAGAGTGGCTTGGTGAAGTTTGTTGGAAGTGTTGAATCACTTGTTAAGAGCGAACCATCTAGTGCGCCACCCTTTGCCATATTAAGTAGCGAGGTAATAAGAGTTGGAACAGGTCCATATAGATTGCTTGGATCTGCTACAGCAGTTGCATCCGTTGCTTTACCCAGTGCATCCGCATAGGCAGTTGCCCATGCGGTTTGTTGGTTGGCAGTTGCCGCATTCCATGCAACGACTGCATCTTTACCGGCGACATCGTTATAACTTGCAAGTGGGTCAAGAACAAATGATTTAGCTGGATTGATAGGGATACGAACTCCTGACCAATCTTGCAGCTTCAAAATTCCAAAGTGCTGGCCTGAAGCTGCCTTGTTATAGGGAGGGCCGTAACTTGCAGAAGTTGTTGTTCCGGCCAATTCGCCAGTTGCAGTTTGTGCAAAATCAACTGGGTTTGTCTGTGCCCAGCTCTTGAGTGTTACTGCTTTTTCATCGGGAGAACTAAAGAGGAAGGAGAGTCCGCCAGCGAGTAAACCGATTACCAGAACTGCGACTGCCAACTCTTTAATGAGGTCGTAGGGACGTGTAGGTCCTGACCACTTAACGGAAGGATCAACTTTCATGGTCATGTTATTTACTTCCTTCCAAAGTTGCATCGTTATCGATGGGAGGCACTACACCCTTACGGCGAATCAAAATAATGTGCCAGACAACGATTCCACCAAGAAGTAGTGGCAGAAGAGCTACGTGAAGCAAAATTGCTTGACCAGTATTGAGTGCATTAAAGAATGCACCGACACCAATCGAGTTAAATCCATCTTTTGCTTCAGTTGAAATCCACTGTGAATCAAAGTTTGTTTGAATGAGGTAACCGGTAAATGCAGTGATAAGTGAGGCCATAAAAGCGACAACACCAGATACCCAAGTTGCGATGCGCTTTCCGCGCCATGCTGCCATCCAGAACTTGCCCCATAGGTGCACGACCATAAATACAAAGAAGAGTTCAACGCTCCACAAGTGCATCGAGTTAGCAAAGTGGCCGATGCTTGATGTGTGCCACCAGGCAGGGCCTTCGAGGGTGAGCCATAAACCTGTCGCGAATAACATAACGAATGCAGCAATAGTTGCCACACCAAATATATAAATCCAACTCGCTACATAGGCAGGTTGAGTATCGGGAAGTAAATCTTCTGGCTTATAACTTTCAAGAGTCGCTTTGCGAACTCGCGTTGTCCAGGATGTGCTCATTTCTTATCTCCCTTTCCATGCGGAAATGGAAGAAAGAGGGCGAGAGTAAAAATTGCGACCATCACCAGAATGATCGTCGCGTTACCGGCCGAAATAGAAAATGGGCCTACTGAATAATAATGAGCTGGGTGATCGAGATTAAATACTGCTAAATGCATTGCGCTCTCCTGACTTTTGCATCAGGGTACGCGCGTTGCTAAAGGTCAAAAATGCAAAAGAGTGGTGCTATCCCTCAATTAAATTTCTACACCAATGTATTTAGTCTGCAAGAACTCGTGGACGCCAGCGAAACCGCCTTCGCGGCCAAGACCTGATTGCTTCACGCCACCGAATGGCGCAGCAGGATCTGAAAGGAGTCCGCGGTTAATGCCAACCATTCCAGCTTCAAGCCCTTCAGCAAATCTGATTGCACGCTTAAGGTCTTCTGAATATACATAACTGATAAGTCCATATTCAGTGTCATTAGCAAGCGCGAGCGCTTCTTCATCAGTATCAAAGAGAATAACGGGAGCAACAGGTCCGAAGACTTCATTGACAAGGAGTTCATCATCTTTTGAAACTTCAAGAACGGTGGCTGGATAGAAAGCACCAGTGCCTTCAGGAGTCGTTCCTCCAAGAAGAACTTTTGCACCACGACCTTTTGCTGCATCTACTAACTCTGCAATCTTATTTCGTTCCTTCATTGAAACGCTTGCGCCAAGTTGGGTTCCAGCTTCGCGACCAACACCCATCTTCAGTGCAGCCATTGCCTTTGTAAATTCTGCAATGAACTTGTCGCTGATAGAACGCGCAACATAGATGCGATTAGCTGCTGTGCATGCAGCTCCTCCGTTGCGCATCTTGGCCATCATCAAGCCCTTTACTGCTTCTTCAATATTTGCATCTTCAAGAACAACAAATGGAGCATTGCCGCCAAGTTCCATCGAACAACGAATTACCTGATCTGCTGCTTCCTTGAGAAGTATCTTTCCTACCTGAGTCGATCCAGTAAATGAAAGATTCTTCACTCGTGAATCGTGAAGTACTTTGCTAATTCCTGGACCTGACTGCGCAGGAAGAATTACATTGAGAACACCTTTAGGTAACCCACAACGCTCAAGAATGTCGACGATGGCGAGCGCTGTTAGTGGAGTCTCTCCTGCTGGCTTCAAGATCATTGTGCAACCGGCAGCAACAGCTGGACCAATCTTTCGTGTTGCCATACCTGCAGGGAAGTTCCATGGAGTAATAAGAAGTGAAACACCAATAGGTTGGTGAGTGACAAGAATGCGCTTATCCCCAGATGGTGACATACGGAAATCGCCAGAAATACGAACAGTCTCTTCAGCAAACCAACGGAAGAATTCGGCTGCATAATTCACTTCAGCCTTTGCGTCAGGAAGTGCCTTTCCATTCTCTTTCGAGATGAGTTCTGCCAAGTAATCAGCTTCGGCAATCATCATTTCAAATGCTTTGCGCAAAATTTCGCTGCGGACTCGTGGTGCAGTCTTTGCCCAAGAAGCTGCGGCGCGGTCAGCGGCGTCGATAGCTGCAAGGTTCTGTTCATCGCTCGATGTGGCCACTTTGGCGATTACCGAGCCGTCGCTGGGATCGATAACGTCTAAAGTTCCGGTGCCATCGAGCCATTGACCATCTATATATAACTGTGTGCGCATAAGATAAGCATACTTACGAAAAATCGATGGGTCACCTAAAATGGTTACCTGCGCAGTGGTGATGCATTACCTGCAACGCCTAGATGCGATATTAGAGGGAGCGGCAGTGCCTAATTCTTGGAGCGATAATGCGCCTGTACCTCACGCACTTCAGGATCACGCTCACCTCAAGGACTCGTTCTCCTATCGGGTTAAGAAAAGATTCTTAGGCGAACCTCTCAACCGACATTCACTTTCTCATCAAAGACTAAGCAAGAAATTTGCTCTTGGAATTCTCTCCTCAGATTGCATCTCCTCTTCCGCGTATGGATCAGAACAGATCCTTCTCGCTCTCCTACCTGCATTTGGACTTGCCGCTTTTAATATCTTGATGCCAATGACTGCAGTGGTTCTACTTGTCCTTGTCATTGTCACGATTTCGTATCGTGATGTTGTGCAGGTGTATACAAAATCTGGTGGCGCGTACGTAGTATCTCGAGACAATTTAGGCCCAATTTTTTCTCAACTAGCCGCAGTCGCACTGATGATTGATTACACCGTTACCGTGGCTATCCAATCCTCAGCAGGTATCGATGCAATCATTTCAACATTTAATGGTCTGCATTCATATAAGTTATGGATGACCTTGGGCGTCATTGCGCTACTTACCTATGGCAACCTGCGCGGTGTTAAAGAAGCTGGTGCTGCATTTGCACTGCCTACATATCTATTTGTGCTCTCACTCGTCACGGTCTTCGGAATGGGCATCTATCGCATTGCAAATGGAACTCTTCCAAAGTTTGATCCATCAGCTCTCCATGGCGCCGTTGCGATTGGAGAGGCAAAGGGGCTACTCAACTTCGCAGCAATATTTATCCTCTTGCGCGCCTTTGCAAATGGTGGCTCATCACTTACTGGGCTTGAGGCGATTTCTGATGGAGTCTCGCTCTTCCGTGCTCCTGAAGGTGTAAATGCTCGTAAAACTCTAGTAATCATGTCTGCGATCTTGGGCTCACTTGTATTTGGTGTTTCATATTTTGCTCATCGCCTGTGGGCAACTCCGTACGAAACCGGCACTCCAACAGTTATTTCGCAGATTGCTAAAGCAACACTAGGTACAGGCACCTTTGGCAACATCGGGTTCTATGTTGTGCAAGCAGCAACGATGTTAATTCTTATTACTGGTGCAAACACTGCGTTCTCTGGATTCCCTTATCTCGTGAACTTTGTTGCCAACGATGGATTCTTGCCACGCCAACTCAGCAAGCGTGGACACCGCTTGGCATTCTCCAACGGAATTATCGTCCTTGCACTTGGTGCTACTGCTTTGGTGCTAATTACCGGTGGCTCCGTTAACCACCTTGTAGCTTTTTATGCACTTGGAGTATTTACAGGTTTCGCACTTGTTGGTTTCGGAATGGGAAAGCGCGCGCTCAATCTCAAGGGTTCTGGATGGCTCTACAAAGTTATTGTGAATTGGTTATCAGGATTAGTCTCAGCAGTAATTATTGTGATCTTTGCAGTTGTGAAATTTACCGAAGGTGCTTGGGTGATAATTGTTATCACTCCAATCTTGGTCTTTGCACTCATTAGATTAAATAAGCAGTATCGACTCGAACAAGCAGCTCTAAAAATCAGTAAGGGTGCATCGCGAGCAACATCCATTTCCCGTCATGATGTTGCTGTCCTTGTAGATTCAGTTGACGTTGCAACTATTGGTTCTATTCGATACGCCCGAAGCCTCAAGCCACGCGATCTCACCGCTGTCCACTTTGTCATCGATGATGTGCGCGCAGAGGCAATCAAAGAAGCGTGGGCAGCAAATCCAGGTCTATCTGATGTTCCAATTGAATTTATTGATTGTCCAGATCGCCGAATTGCAAATGCAGCAGTTGATTATGCTATTCGCGCGACTGCATCGCCTGATGTTGAATTAACTCTTTTGCTTCCACGTCGCTCTTATTCACGTTTCTTGGGAAGACTTCTTCACGATCAAACTGCTGAAGAAATCGCACGTCCAATCTCTCAACTTTCTCAAGTTGTTGCAACGATTGTTCCCTTTGATGTAGAAAAAATTATTACTGGAGAAACCCAATTAGTTCACCCTGAGACTTTCACGGCTGAGACAACCCAACAAGTCGTTAAACCACAGACCCGCCGCGTCAACGAACCAGTTGTTCAAGGAACCACCGAGGTTTCTCACTACTCTGAAAATGTCATCCCTATCAATCAAGCAACATGGCGCGAACGTGCGCACGTGCGTGGCACCGTTTCATCGATTCGCACTGCGCCATCAGGTGGAGCTCCTCGCGTAGAGGTAGAAGTGTGGGATGCGACCGGTGGAATTACATTGCAATTCTTAGGTCGTCGCGAATTAAAGGGTCTTGAAGTCGGCTCAACAATCTGCGCCGAAGGTATGGTGGGAGAAGAAGAAGGTGCGCTCACCATCTTCAATCCATCGTACGAATTACTTATCTGAGAAGAACTCTTTCAGCAGAGCGGCACATTCATTTTCGAGAACACCTGAAGTTACTTCAACCTTAAAAATTGAACGTGGATCGCGTAGAACATCCCAGACTGATCCGACGGCACCGGCCTTTTCATCCCATGCTCCAAATATCAGATGTGATATCCGTGATTGAGCAATTGCTCCAGCACACATTGCGCATGGTTCGAGCGTGACAACAAGAGTGCAGCCATCGAGCCTTGAATTTTGTAATCGCGTAGCTGCGCTTCTAATTGCAACTATTTCAGCGTGAGCAGTTGGATCGCTATTGGCCTCACGCTCATTTGAACCTTTTCCAATGATGACACCATCTTTATTGATGACAAGTGCACCAACTGGAACATCTCCAGATGCAAAGGCTCCACGAGCGATTGCAATCGCTTCGTGCATCAAATCTTGTGGTGACTGAATTGAAATTTCTATGACTCCAGTAGCTCTGTCAATTGTTCGCCGAAACCTAAACGATTTGCGATAGCCTCAATCTGTTCATCAGGAAATAAATCAGCATCATCGCAAAGCGTTGAAAGTTCCATACTGTGCATGCTTAGGTCAGAAAAAATATCAAGATCACCAGCTGGAAGTGGTTCATCTTCCTCTTCAGGTTGATCCAGTTCTGCAATTTCAAGAAATTCTGCTGCGACTTCGTAATCAAGTGCGCAAGTAACATCGCTTATAAAGTATTTTGTATGTGATCCTAAAACTCGAATCGCTAAGAAAAATTCATCATCAATGGAAATGAGAGCAACTGCTCCACCATTGGTCTGTTGTCTATTGAGCCGGTCGATGATGTGAGTTAGGTCATCAGGGTCGGGTAAGGATGCAAGAGACCAACGTCCATCTTCATGCCACGCTTCAATCGCGAAGTCTTGGGTCTCCTCTGACATACGCCCATATTGTCACTCATTGATACGGAAAGAAAGCCCTGTAAGGTAGAGGACATGAAAGTTCACGTAGCAAATCACCCGCTTATTTCTCACAAACTCACTATTTTGCGTGATGAAAGAACTGATTCGCCAACTTTCCGCCTCCTTGTCGAAGAGCTCGTAACACTTCTTGCATACGAAGCAACTCGCGAAGTTCGTACTAAAACGGTGACGATTAAGACTCCAGTCACGCAAACAACTGGGCTTGTGTTAGCAGAACCACGACCAGTTGTTGTTCCAATTCTGCGTGCAGGTCTTGGAATGCTCGAGGGTATGACCAAATTACTTCCCACGGCTCAAGTTGGTTTCCTTGGCATGGTCCGTGATGAAGAAACTTTGCAGGCAAGCACTTATGCAAATCGTCTTCCAGAAGATCTATCTGGACGTCAGGTCTATGTTCTGGATCCCATGCTTGCAACTGGCGGAACACTTATCGCTGCATTTGAGTACTTAATCGAACGCGGCGCAAATGAGATCACAGCAATCTGTTTGCTTGCATCTCCCGAAGGAATCAAAGCTCTCGATGATGCTTTTAAAAACTCTGGCGTTCCCATCACTCTCGTTACTGGCGCACTTGATGAGAAACTCAATGAAAAAGGTTACATAGTTCCTGGACTTGGCGATGCCGGTGACCGACTTTACGGAGTTGTATAAATGGCATCCACATCCCCCGGATACGGAATCACAATTCGTGTTGAAGGTTCTCCTGAACTGCAACCAGTTGCGCTCATAACAACAACTATTACCAATGCAGGTGCAACTATCACCGCTCTCGACGTCGTTGAATCTCTACTTGAAAAGGTCGTTGTCGACGTCACCTGCGACACAATCGATGCAGATCATGCACAAGAAATTCACGATGCACTCTCGAGCCATAAGGGGCTTACTGTTCGCAAAGTAAGTGACCGTACCTTCTTACTCCACCTCGGAGGAAAGATCGAAGTAAATTCCAAAGTGCCCCTTAAAACTCGCGATGATCTATCTCGCGCCTATACACCTGGCGTTGCCCGCATCTCCCAAGCAATTGTTGATGATCCATCTGATGTGCGTCGCCTTACGATGAAGCGCAACACCGTTGCAGTAGTCACCGATGGTTCTGCAGTACTGGGCCTTGGAAATATTGGACCTTATGCAGCGCTGCCTGTCATGGAAGGTAAGGCTGCTCTCTTTAAACGCTTTGCCAATGTGGATGCGTGGCCTGTCTGCCTTGATACACAAGATGTCGATGAAATTGTTCGCACCGTGCAATTGATTGCACCTGTGTATGGCGGAATCAACCTTGAAGATATCTCTGCACCGCGTTGCTTTGAAGTAGAACGTCGTTTGCGCGAATTACTTGATATTCCAGTTTTCCACGATGATCAACATGGAACAGCAATCGTTGTGCTTGCCGCTCTGCGCAATGCGCTAAAGCTGGTAAAGAAAGATATGTCAAAGGTCAAGATTATTCTCAGCGGTGCAGGAGCGGCTGGTACCGCTATTGCTCGACTTCTTGTTCTCAGTGGTGCTACAGACATCATTGCATTCGATAAAGATGGAGTAATCAGTCGAGATTCCACATCTGATGGCGCCATGCGCGATTGGTTTATTCAAAATTCAAATAAAACTAACTTTAAGGGTTCAGTCCATGAAGCACTGGTGGGTGCAGATATCTTTATCGGTGTCAGCGCACCTAATGTTCTCGTTGAAGCAGATATCAAAGCGATGGCTGCTGGATCTATTGTCTTTGCACTAGCTAACCCGGATCCCGAGATCGACCCTGTTA
>CAIPLJ010000046.1 GCA_903865885.1 uncultured Actinomycetes bacterium
GAAGTTGCGCTACCAGGAATAACATTTGCTTTGTAGCCAGCATCGAGCATAGTTGGGTTCGCTGTAAATTGAAGCGTCGCTCCAATCATTCTCGCCGTTGGTCAAATCTCAATTAGTAGCGGACGTAGATCTTTCTCGTCATAACTCTTACCTGTGGCCTCTGCAATCTTCTTGAAGAGTGTCTTGACGGTAGATGTATATCGTTGTGGCCATTCAAAGCGACCGATCTTTGCTACTGCTTCGGTAAGAGCGGTGAGTGCATTCTCATCGTTCATCATCGATCCATGTCCAGCGCGTCCCGTTGCAGTTAAGCGCATCCAGTGAATTCCCTTTTGAGCTGCTTCAACAAAATAGAGTCTCTTACCATCGCCCACAGTGACAGAGAACCCGCCGACCTCGGAGATCGCTTCAGAACATCCCGCAAATACTTCAGGGTGCTTGGCAGCCATCCACCGTGAGCCAAATGTCATCCCTGCTTCCTCATCTGCAAAGAAAGCTAAAACAATATTGCGGGGCGGTTTGTAACCAGTGCGCGCCCACTTGCGAATAATCGCAAGGATCATCGCATCTGTATTCTTCATATCGACAGCGCCACGTCCCCAGATCATGCCGTCGCGAATTTCGGCTGCAAAGGGATCTACAGACCAATCTTCTGCATTCGCTGGGACAACATCAATGTGACCATGAACAACTAAGCCAGGACGAGTTGTATCAGCGCCAGGAATATTTGCTATGACATTGCATCGATTAGGTGCTGACTCATAAATAGTTGCGGTAATCCCAACTTCTGCAAGAGATGCAACGACATACTCTGCAACTGCCTTTTCATCACCTTTGCCTTCACCAAAATTGACTGATGGGATGCGGATGAGATCTTGGCAAATCTGCACAACTTCTTCTTCTAGAGTCATATCCCTATTCTGCCCTCATTTCTCTTTCAGGTCGCTAGAACTCATCTAGTACTTCGCCTCACTTTTGCGTGAGAGCTAAGCCATTGCTATCGTTACCCTGTTATTTCGGCTCGAACGCTTAGGATTACTCCAAAGCGAGCGAGTTACTCGTCCGGGTGGCGGAATTGGCAGACGCGCTAGCTTGAGGTGCTAGTTCTCGCAAGGGATTCGGGGTTCAAGTCCCCGTTCGGACACAGTTACGGTGGTTGATTACAGTATGGAAATCTCAGAGGCGTTATCGCTTATACGAGCTATCCCTGATTTTCCATCCCCCGGAATTCTCTTTCAAGATATTACCCCGCTGCTAGCCAACCCAGATGCTATGAGATCTGTCATTTCTGCCCTCGCAAAATTCGACTCCTCAGCAGACATCGTTGCAGGTGTTGAAGCGCGTGGCTTTATTTTAGGTAGCGCCTTAGCGCTGCATCGTTCATCTGGATTTGTCCCTATTCGCAAAAAAGGGAAATTGCCAGCAGAAGTATTTTCACAATCATATGGTCTTGAATACGGTCACGACGTAATCGAGATACATCGCGATGCATTTTCATCTGCGCGAAATGTGCTTCTTGTAGATGACGTATTAGCAACCGGTGGAACTCTTGAAGCATCACTGCGATTGATAGAGGAAGCAGGAGCTGTCGTTTCCTCCATCGTGGTCTTACTAGAGATCACATCACTCGGAGGACGAACAAAGATTGTGAAGTCCTACCCCAACATCGCGATACACGCTCTGGTCGTTGCGTAATGCGCATCAAAGAGATTCAAGCTCTACGCGCTTTAGCATCTCTGCTTGTCGTTATCTATCACGCAAAATTGATACGTGGCGGGTATATCGGAGTCGATATCTTCTACGTTATTTCGGGCTACCTGATTACCGGTCTACTCTTACGAGAACTTGAGAAAAGCAGAACAATCTCCTTTAAATCTTTCTACACGCGCAGAATCAAGAGGCTCCTTCCCGCATCCTTCTTCGTTCTCATTGTTACCGGAGTCATCGCGTGGATCCTCTATCCAGCGACTATGCGCCATGAGCTCGGCAAAGATATTGCAGCTGCAGGAATCTATATTTCGAATTATCTCTTCGCCTTCTGGCAGATGGATTATCAGAACTTAGACACTATTCCCCCAGTCGTGATCCATTACTGGTCACTTGCCGTTGAGGAACAGTTCTATCTCGTGTGGCCATTCCTCATTTTTATCTTGTACAAACGTGGTGGGCGACGTTTGGTCGGGCGAGGTATCGCAGCCATTACCGTCATTTCATTCATATGGAGTTACGGTCAAACTCACACCGCTCCGATTTGGGCTTTCTACTCGCTTCCAACCCGTGCATGGGAGCTTGGTATAGGCGCACTTCTTCTCTTCATCCCAAATTTCACA
>CAIPLJ010000047.1 GCA_903865885.1 uncultured Actinomycetes bacterium
AAGAATATTGATTTCACCTTTTACTCCAAGTGAATCGGCAGCCTCCTTGAACCGTCTCACTGCAGCCTTTTCCAGAATTCCATCCATATGCGCACCTTATGAGATAGCGTCACGCCATGTCTTCGAAAGCCTTAACTATTTATGAAATAGGCATTCGAGCCCGCAATGCGGTCTGGGCATCATTTTTCTTACTCGGTTTTACGGGCATGGCGTGGATTCCGCGTATTCCTGAAATCAAGGTGGCACTTGGGTTAAGCGATGGCCAATTTGGCTTACTGCTTCTGGCAAGCACATTGGGCGCCGTACCCGGAGCGCAGTTGTCGGGTCGAATCGTGCATATGTATAACTCAAAGATTGTTGTAAAGATTGCAGGAGTAACTCTGCCTACCGCTGTAACAATTATGGGATTTTCCCACAACGTTCCAATGCTGGCTGTTGGCCTTTTGATCTCTGGTTTTAGCGTTGCGTTTATGGATGTTGCACTCAATGGCCAAGCAGTCGCAATTGAGCAACACACTAATGGACGGTGGATGTCGAGCTTTCATGGGCTCTGGAGTATCGGTGCATTTTGTGCGACCTTAATTGGTGGCGTTGTTGCGAACTTTGCAACGCCAAAAAATAATTTACTTGCGATTGCTGCAATTTGTTTTATCTCCTACATCTTTGTGACCCGCCATCTATTACCAGCAGATCTTGATGGACATTTAGGTGAAGAAGGAACTGATACAGCATCGAAAGTTCCGCTCATTGGTAAAGAGGCGATCATCTTGTGGGGACTTGGTATTGGCTTGATGTGTGCCTTGATTCCCGAAGGCGGCTCATATGACTGGTCTGGAATTTTGCTCAGCGACCATATGCATATCGGCATTGGTCTCAATGCTTCTGCTGCAACTGTATTTTCACTAGCGATGATTGCAAGTCGCATGCTGGGGGATAAGTTCTTTGAGAGATGGGGACATGCCAATACAGTCAAATTCGGCGGATATTTTGGTGGCGGCTTCTGGGGACTCTCACTACTCGTGGGAATTCCAATGTCGAATTCGCACCCCCTCATTGCACTTGTCATTGTCTGCGCAGGTTTTGGTGCGGCAGGTTTTGGAATCGGACCGTTCTTCCCAGCATTTAACTTAGCGGCTGCATCTATTCCAGGGGTCGCGCCATCTGTTGGCTTGGCACGTATCGGGCTCATTGCAATCGCTTCTTACTTTGCAGGACCAACCCTCATTGGTGGAATTTCAGAGTTAACGTCTCTTCCTATCGCTTTTGCATTCCCAGTCTTGCTGATGATGCTCGCAGGTGTTCAGGCACGCTTTGTAAAGGTACGCGAACTTAACTCTTAAGCAATCCACGTCTTTGCAAGAGTAAAGAGCGAGACTGCAAAGAGCAGGTAGGCAAAGGATTTACGCAATACAACTGGTGAAGTCTTTGCGGCATTGCGTGATGCAATCTGTGCAACATAGATCGCTGCGGTTCCCATTAACGCTGGAATGCGCCACTTCACATCGCCCCACAGTGCGTGGTGGCCAACAAATGAAATCAGCGAATTGAGAGTGATGATCAGAAGCGATGTTCCCGCTGCAATTGCTTGAGGAGTTCCGAAGAAGAGAACGAGAACAGGGATCGCAAGAAATCCTCCGCCAATTCCGAAGAGGCCGGTCATGGCACCGATAACAAGTGACATCGCTATCAGAACCCAGAGCGGCATTCGCTTATGTTCTTCAAGTCGTAGAGGTCGCAACATGGACCATCCGGCAAGAACGAGGACTCCTGCGAAACCTGAGGTAATGGCTACATCGGGAATTCGATGAGCAATGGATGCAAAACCGAAGTTGGTAATGAGACCAATGCCTGAAATAACAAAGGCATCGCGATAGAGAACTTGTTTCATACGCGCTTTAGGGATGACACCTGATAACGCTGCTAGAAATACAACGGCCAATGCTGCGGTGGTTGCGAGTTTTGGTTCAAATCCAAAGGCATACATCAGAATCGGAACTGAGAGCATGGCGCCACCTGCTCCGACAAAGCCAAGGACTGCTCCGATAAAGGAACCTGCGATCAGGGCTCCGAGGATTTCCATGTGAGCATCTTGTCACCAGAATTGCGAAAGCCCCCCGATTTCTCGAGGGGCTTTGCGTGAACTTTGTATTACTTGTTAAAGAAAGAGATGCTTCCGACGTGTGGACCAAAATCTGTCACATGTCCGCTTGCAACGAGTGCCAAGATAATCAGTGATGCGCCTGCGAGAGCGAGATCCTTATTGAATCCCATCATTGCTGTTTGACGTGCTGTTGCATCTGTCTCTGTCCAGAAGTTCTGGAAGATCACTGCAGCAAGGATAAGAGTGATAGCCAAGAGAAGTGCGCCAAGGTCAACCCAGAGACCGATAGCGATATAGACGCCACCGAGAAGGAAGAAGAGGCCAGAAATGAGAACGCCAAGCTTTGCAGCTGGGAGTTTCTTGTACTTTGCATAACCTGTCATCGCCTCAAGCTTTGCGAAGTGAGCGATACCTGATGTGATGAAGATAAAGGCGAAGAAGATTCTGCCTACGAGTAGTACTGCGTTCAATTGTTTCTCCTTAAGAGTTAATTGGGTACTTACATAGAAAAGGGTAGGTTGCGATAGTTGAAGTTTCAATTACCTTAGGCTTGCGACACGCTTTTTCACCCTCAGGCGTGCTCGATCCACGCTCAGCCTGGGCGCTACTTGCCCTTGTCAGGGGTCTGGACTACTTTTCGAACATCTGTTCGAATTATCAACAGGCACCAAGGGGAAGCAGCAAAAGATGGCAGCAGAAGTAGTAAAGGCACACGAGGTCGTATCCGATGGCGGCCTTACGCCGATCGAGTTCACCTTTAAAGGACGACGCTTTCGTATCCATGCAGTCTTATCGCGATGGTGCGAGGCCGGGGGATGGTGGAATCGCATTAGCGATGGAAAGTTTCGTCCCGACGATCAAGCGCGTGCGCTCTGGACAGTTGAAGCGGCACCTATTGGCGCACTAACAACATTTCAACTCGAACGCGATGAAGCAACGGGTCAATGGATTATTAGAGCAATCTAATGAGCTTTATCCATCTGCGCACTGCAAGTGCATATTCATTTAAATACGGAACAACGCAACCTCGCGATTTAGTGG
>CAIPLJ010000048.1 GCA_903865885.1 uncultured Actinomycetes bacterium
ACACTATTTCTCCAGAGAATGAACCAGAGTTTCCAGGCGATGAAGATATTGAACGACGCATCCGCGCAGCCGTCCGTTGGAATGCTGCAATCTTGGTGCACCGCGCACAGCGCCCAGGCGTTGGCGTCGGTGGACATATTTCTACCTATGCATCATCTGCCGCGCTCTATGAAGTTGGCTTTAACCACTTCTTCCGCGGGCAAGATCACGCAGGTGGCGGAGATCAAATCTTCTTCCAAGGTCACGCATCTCCCGGAATGTATTCACGTGCATTTCTTGAAGGCCGTTTTAGCGAAAACCAACTGGATGGATTCCGCCAAGAACTTTCACATGAAGGTGGCGGACTATCGTCATATCCACATCCCCGTTTAATGCCAGACTTCTGGCAATTCCCAACTGTGTCGATGGGTATTGGTCCAATCAATGCAATTTATCAAGCGCGTTATAACCGCTACTTACATAACCGCGGAATTAAAGACACAAGCGATCAAAACGTGTGGGCATTCCTTGGTGATGGTGAAATGGATGAAGTCGATACGTTGGGTGCAATTGGATTGGCATCTCGCGAGAAGCTCGACAATTTAACGTTTGTCGTTAACTGTAATTTGCAGCGCCTTGATGGCCCTGTGCGCGGTAACGGCAAGATTATTCAAGAGCTCGAATCTATCTTCGGTGGCGCAGGCTGGAATGTCATCAAGGTTGTATGGGGCCGCGGTTGGGATCCACTTCTTGCGCAAGATCGCGAAGGTGCGCTGGTGAATTTGATGAACACCACTCTCGATGGCGATTACCAGACATTTAAGGCTGAAAGCGGAGCATTTGTTCGCGAGCACTTCTTCAATCGCGATCCACGCACTGCAGCGATGGTCGCTAACTACTCCGATGATCAGATTTGGAACCTTAAGCGCGGTGGCCACGATTACCGCAAACTCTTTGCTGCGTACACAGCTGCAACTGAGAAGAATGGCCGTCCAACAGTTATTTTGGCTAAGACAGTGAAGGGATGGACTCTTGGTTCGCACTTCGAAGGACGTAACTCAACGCACCAGATGAAGAAGATGACTCTTGAAGACATCATCGAATTCCGCGATCGCCTTGAAATTCCTTTGGCAGATGACAAGTTAGATAAGTACACACCTTCGTACTACAAGCTTCCTGCAGATTCTCCCGAGATGAAGTACCTCGAGGAACGTCGCCGCGAACTCGGTGGATCAATCCCAAGCCGTCGCAAGGTTTCACGTCCACTTCCACAACCTGCTGATTCGGTCTATGAATCCGTGCGTCGCGGTTCAGGTCAACAAGAAGTTGCAACAACGATGGCATTTGTCCGTATGTTGAAAGATCTCGTGAAAGATCCAGGACTTGGCAACCGCATTGTTCCGATCATTCCTGATGAGGCCCGCACCTTCGGTCTCGATTCACTATTCCCATCACTGAAAATTTACTCACCGCATGGCCAGCAATACATGGCTGTGGACCGCGATTTGATGTTGTCATATAAAGAATCAACATCTGGCGTCATTCTGCACGAAGGTATTAACGAGGCAGGGTCAGTTGCATCCTTTACTGCAGTAGGTTCTTCATACTCAACGCATAACGAACCGATGATTCCGATCTACATCTTCTACTCGATGTTTGGATTCCAGCGCACAGGAGATGCATTCTGGGCAGCAGCTGATCAATTAGTTCGTGGCTTTGTTCTTGGTGCGACAGCAGGGCGTACAACCCTTAATGGCGAAGGTCTGCAACACGAAGATGGTCATTCACACCTTCTTGCGGCAACTAACCCAGCAGTTGTTTCATATGACCCAGCATTTGCCTACGAAGTCGGACATATCTTCAAAGATGGTCTGCGTCGTATGTATGGCGAGAACAGCGAAAATATTTATTACTACATGACCGTTTATAACGAGCCTTACATGCAACCTGCTGAACCAGATAACTTGGATATCGACGGGCTGCTCAAGGGAATTTATCTCTACTCTGGAGCATCTCGTCAGCGTAAGAAGAATGCACAACTGCTCGCATCTGGTGTGGGCGTTAACTGGGCTCTGAAGGCGCAGAAACTCCTGGCAGAAGATTGGGGCGTAGCAGCATCTGTCTGGTCAGTGACTTCATGGAATGAGCTTCGTCGCGATGGTCTTGAAGTAGATCGCCACAATATGCTCACCCCAAAGAATAAGAAGACTGCCTACATTGCCGACAAGCTACGCGGAACAGAAGGACCTGTTATCGCAGTCTCAGACTTTATGCGCGCAGTACAAGATCAAATTTCGCCGTGGGTTCCTAATGCATTTGTATCACTTGGAACAGATGGCTTTGGACTTTCCGATACTCGCGGTGCGCTTCGTCGCCACTTCAAGGTGGATGCAGAATCAATCACCGTTGCAACTCTTGCAGAGCTTGCAAAGGCTGGCGAGGTAAAGGAATCTGTAGTTCAAGAGGCAATTGATAAGTACCGAATCTTCGATGTGCGTTCAGCAGATGCTGGAAACACCGAAGGTTCAGGTTGATAACAGCCTCTTACTGATCTACTTCGTA